>JAILHX010000093.1 GCA_024695565.1 Saccharofermentans sp.
GGAATAACTGCCGTATTGTTCTCTGACATCAACATAGAGCGGCTTATCTGACCTGTTCATTACGAACACTATTGCCCTGCTGCCGGAAGCCTCGTTGCCGAATGCATCGCGGCCTTCTTTGAGGTATCTGACAAATGCCATGAAACCGCCTTCTGCCATGAGAGTCTCATAGCAACCTGTCTTAAGGCACGCATTCTCAGTCCTGAGCCTTGCAATGCGCCTGAAGTACAGAAGTGCTTCCTGCTGCCTTAAGTCAAGCTTATTCCAGGGGTATGTTCTTCTGTTGAACGGATCCTTATAACCTTCCATAAGGACTTCGTCGCCATAGTAGATGCAGGAAGCGCCTATATAGCATGTCTGGAATGCGAATGCCATTCTGGCAAGCGCAGAGATCTTATCGTAATCTGCTGAAGACACCTTGAACTCACGCTGGATATCCCTGTCGTCTGTATCCGCGGGCTTGGACAAAGCTGTCATTATACGAGGAACATCGTGGGATGAGACGAGGTTCATCATGGAATAATAGGCTTCCTTAGGGTAGCGCTCACGGAAACCCTCAAGCCTGTTATCTGCTATGTCAGCATCGATATAACCGCAGAGGAAGTCCAATAAGATATGCCTGAAGGTATAACCCATAACCGAATCGTGGGTATTTCCGAGCATGAAGTCACGGTAAGAGCCGTAACTGCACTTATTTGAAGCATCTTCCCATACTTCTCCGATAACGGCACCTTCATCGCCGAGCTTGTCCTTGACTGTAGCTCTCATCTGTCTTATGAAGCTGTCAGGAAGCTCGTCTGATACGTCGAGTCTGAATCCGGATGCACCTCTCGAAGTCCATGTGTCGATCACGCCGTCCTTACCGAAGATAAAGCTCCTGTAGGACAGATCGTCTTCATTAACGTTCGGAAGATCCGGGAATCCCCACCACGAATCGTATCCGACGGATCCGTCAGGATTACGGTAGAAGTTATACCAGGATCTGTAGCGGCTCTCCTCGCCCTCGCTAAAAGCCTTATAAGCGCCTACTCCGTCGTAGCGGTCAAACTTATTGAAATACCTTGAATCAGCACCTGTGTGACTGAACACACCATCCAGGATAATCCTGATGCCTCTCTCCTTACAGGCGCTCTGAAGGCTCATGAAAGCAACGGTCCCTCCGAGGATAGGATCAACATTAAGATAATCTGCCGTATCGTATCTGTGCGAAGATCTCGCCTCGAAAATAGGATTCAGGTAAATGACATTGATGCCGAGTTCTTTTATGTAATCGAGCCTCTCTTCAATACCCTTAAGGCTTCCGCCGTAGAAATCACAGGCAAGGTAACCTGTCTCGGGTTTGCCCTTCGTATCTACGTCCTCGTTCCAGTCCTGATGGTAGATCCTCTCCTGCCTGGGATCGGTGTTGATCATCTTGTCATAATCAAACGCCGTATCTCTTGAGAATCTGTCAGGGAATATCTGATATATCATCGCGCCCTTAAGGAATGAAGGCGTCTTAAAATCTTTGTTATAAACGGTTATCTGGAATGCATAGGGATACTTATCCTCATCGGTACCAACTCTCGGAGGTTCCCTGTAGATAGCGCCTTCTCCGTTTGGAAGATCCAGAGCAGCGCCGTAATAGAGCATGATCACCGGCGCCGGCATGCTCGGATCGTTGTCCGTAACCGTCTTATATTGATCAGGAAGATCTTCAGTATCTCCTGCCACATTGAATCTGAACCAGTAGAAAAATATAGAAGGCTCATTGGGGAGCATGAGATTTACATGGTATCTTCCGAGGCCCGATACGGAATACATCGGTTCTTCATGGTATGAGAAACCATAGAGTCCGTATGTATAACAGAACGTTACGTTTGTTGCTTCCTTGTAGCAGTCGAAAAAGATATCGACCTCAGAAGAAGCCGGTCTTGCGCCAAACGGCTGCCTGTACTCAGGAAGGCGCGATGCATGAATGCACCGCGCCTTATTGTTTAATCCGTCAGACTTAGTCTTCTCTGAAGAAATCAATCTTTCTTCTCCTTCTCTTCTGGCTTCTTCTCCTCTGCCTTTACTTCAGCCTTCTCGGGAGCTTTCGCAGCCGGTTTCTTAGCTGCCGGCTTCTTGGCAGCAGCCTTCTTGGCAGGTGCTTTCTTTGCCGCAGGCTTCTTATCGTCAGGCTTCTTCTCCGCGGGCTTCTTCTCTGCCGGCTTCTTTTCCGGAGCCTTCTTCTCGGCAGGCTTTTCTGCCTTTGCCGGAGCTTCGGGTTTCGCTTCCTTGATAGGAGCAGGCTCAGGCTTTGCCTCGATCCTCGGAATGCCTGTGATCAGGGAATAGAGTCCTGCGTACTCGCCTGCACTCTTCTTCCATGAATAGTCGCCCTTCATGCCTGCTTCAATGATCTTGTCCCATACATCCTTATGGTGACGGTAGATATCAGCGGCATACTTGGTAACGAATAAGAACTCATGAGCATTGATGTTTGCAAATGAGAAGCCGTTGCCTTCGCCTGTGTATTCGTTATAAGGAGTTACCGTGTCCTTCAGGCCGCCGGTCTCTCTTACTACAGGAACTGAACCATATGCCATGGAGCAGAGCTGTGACAGACCGCAGGGTTCGAAGATACTCGGCATAAGGAAGATATCGGATGCCGCATAGATCGTATGTGCAAGTCCGCTGTCAAAATCGATGCATGCGCACATCTTGCCCTGATTGCGGTTGGCGATGTCAACGAG
Source organism: Saccharofermentans sp. (assembly GCA_024695565.1). The sequence continues at coordinate 2,718 of JAILHX010000093.1, forward strand.
AGCTCTCTCATAGTAAGGATCGCCCGTACCGAGGATTACTACCTGCATTCCGTCGTAGAGCATCTCCTCCAAGACATAGAGCAGGAGATCCAATCCCTTCTGGTCTACGAGTCTGGAGATCATGGCGCAGAGAGGCGCACCGGGATTGACATCGAGGTTAAGCTGCTCCTGCAAAGACTTCTTGCACACAGCCTTACCTTCCTTGTAATTCTTGATCGAATACTTCATCGGGATCTTCTCATCCTTCGAAGGATCGTACTCGAGATCGTTCATTCCGTTGATGATGCCCGATACCTTGTAAGCATACTTCTGCAGTGTATAGTTGAGACCTTCACCGTAGTAGTCGGTCATGATCTCATAAGCATATGTCGGAGATACCGTCGTAACCGAATTGGAGAAAACGATACCGGCCTTCATGAAGTTGATGGCCTTGTCCTTAATGCAGAAATCTTCTCTTAAGTATTCATCGGGAAGATCGAGCATCTCCCTTACGACATCGATCGAATGAACACCCTGATACTTCAGGTTGTGGATCGTGTAAACAGTCTGAACGTTGGTGTGATAGCCGTTCTTCTTGAAGTGGCAGTCAAGAAGCATAGGCATCATACCTGTCTGCCAGTCGTTGCAGTGGAGGACATTGGGCTCAAAGTTCATGAAGTCGCCCATGAAGTCCAATACCGCTCTCTGGTAGAAGCAGTAACGCTCGATATCGAAAACATAATCAACATAGATCTGGTCGAAGTTGAAATAGTATTCGTTATCGATGAAGTAGAACGTAACGCCGTTTACTTCAAGTGAGAAAAGACCGGCATAGAGCGAGCGCCATCCCATGTGGACCATCTTCCAGCCGAGGAAATGGAGCTTATCACTATACTTGACCTTGATCTTCTTATAGAGCGGAATAATGACACGTGCATCAACACCCTGCTTATTGAGCTCTACAGGAAGGCTGCCAACAACGTCTGCAAGTCCGCCGACTTTGACGAACGGGCTGCACTCTGACGAAGCGAACAATACTTTGATGTTTTTTTCCATAATCAGATACCTGCTCCTTTTCCTATAACAATAGGATAGTCGGGATGTCCGACAAGTCTTACGCCCGGTCTTACGAATGCGTTCTTGTCAAGGATTACGTTCTCAAGGTGGCAGTTCTCAGAGATGTGAACGTCCTGCATGATTACGCAATTCTTGATCGTTGTATTCTTGGCAATCGTAACACTTCTGAAAATAACTGAACTCTCAACCTTACCGTAGATACGGCAGCCGTCGGATACGATAGAATCGCTCATCTCGGCGTTGTCGAAGTAAAGTGTCGGAGCCTCGTCCTTGACCTTCGTATAGATAGGCTTGCCGCTCCAGAAGAGGTCGTTTCTGACTGAATCAGTAAGAAGTGACATTGAAGCGTTGAAGTAGCACTGTACGTTGTTGATCCTCAATGCTACGCCTGTATATTCGAAGCCGTGGACCTTGAATTCATCGAACATCTTAACGATGGAGTGGATACCGAAGTGGCTCTGTCCGTGTGCCATCTGGCGTGCGAGGATATCGATCAGAAGATCTCTTCTGAGAACGAGGATGCCCAAAGAACATCTCTGTGATGTAACCTTCGGAGGATTGTAGAGCATGTCTCTTACAAATCCGTCCTCATCGATATCGAGAATATATGAAGGACTGCCGAACTTCGTGCCGTCACGGTTATACATAACGGAGATGTCAGCGCCTGATTCTTCATGTGACTTGATGAAGCTGTCGAATGTAGTATTGAGGATAACATTAGCGCCGGAAACGATAACGTAAGGAGTTCTGGACTGTCTCAAGAAGTCCATGACACCTGTAAGTTCCTCGTCTGAACTGATGTTGGTAGCTTCGGAGTTAACGTAAGGCGGCAGTATGTGAAGACCGTCATTCTTTCTGTCCAAAGACCAGGCAGAACCTGTACCTGTGTGGTCCATCAGCGACTTGTACTTGTTGTATGTAAGAAGTCCTACATTCTTGATTCCTGAATTGACCATGTCAGAGAGCATGAAGTCAATGATCCTGTATCTGCCGCCGAACGGCATAGCAGACAGAGCTCGAGGATTTGAGAGCTCGCCCAGAGATATCTTTTTGTTGTCGGCTAAGATAAGCCCCATTGCGTTATTAAACATATGTCTTTATCTCCTTTTCCTCTTGCTCTTAACCCTTGACGATGATGTCGCAGTCTTCGGGTACTTCCAGGTCTGAATCGATCATGCTGTTGCCCGGGATTACCGCGCCGTCCTTGATCGTAAGGCCGCGCTCGAAAACGCAGATTCCTTCAGAGCAGATCTTATGGTTGGTGTAAGGACCTTCGCCTTCAACGAAGTTGCCGGCCCGAACGTCCTTGCCGATGACCGTACCGAAATCGATTACGCAGCGCTCGATGTGTGCGCCTTCCTTAACTACTACACCGGGCATCAGTACGCAGTCCTTAACGATAGCGCCCTTCTCAACGATAACAGATTCGGAGAGAACCGAATGCTCAACATCACCGAAGATCCTGCATCCGTCTGTAAGAGCCGAATTCTTGACCTTGGCTCCTGCACCGATGAAGTGTGACGGCTTAACAGGGTTTCTCGAGAAGATCTTCCATGATCTGTCAACGAGATTGATCTCTTCAGGCTTATCAAGAATATCCATGTTGGTCTCCCAAAGTGATGAGATGGTTCCAACATCCTTCCAATAACCTGCGAATCTGTAAGCGCAGAGCTTCTTGCCCTGAGCTAAAAGATTCGGAACGATATTCTTACCGAAGTCGTTGTTGGAATTGGGATCAGCTTCGTCTTCGATCAATGCCTGTCTCAATACGCTCCATGTGAAGATGTAAACACCCATCGAAGCGAGATTGCTCTTCGGCTTGGCAGGCTTTTCTTCGAACTCTTCAATGACATCCTCTTCCTTGGTGTTGAGGATACCGAATCTGGGAGCTTCGTCCCACGGCACTTCATAAACCGCGATGGTCGCATCTGCACCCTTCTCGATATGAGCCTTGAGCATCGCAGCGTAATCCATCTTGTAGATGTGGTCGCCTGACAGGATAACAACGTATTCGGGATCGTTGTCATCGATGAAGCTCATATTCTGGTAGATAGCGTTTGCTGTTCCCTTATACCAGTCGGATCCGGCGTTACTCTGGAAAGGCGGGAGAATATATGCTCCGGCATTATTTCTGTCGAGGTCCCAAGGGTGACCGTTACCGACGTAAGTATTAAGTGCCAAAGGCTGATACTGTGTGAGAACACCGACTATCTCTATTCCCGAGTTTACACAGTTAGAGAGCGGAAAATCGATGATCCTGTAACGGCTTCCAAAGGGTACTGCCGGTTTTGCGACCGTCTTAGTCAGTACTCCGAGTCTGCTTCCCTGACCTCCTGCGAGTATCATCGCAACGACTTCAGTTCTTGCCATAATGAGTTACCTCCGTATATGAGCTTATTTCGTTTAATTATCTTTTGTTGCAGCCTTCTTGGGAGCAGCAGTCTTCTTGGCTGCCGGCTTCTTTGCAGGCTTTGCGGCAGCGGTCTTAGCCGCGGGCTTGGCTGCTGCCTTGGTTGTCTTTGATGTTGTCTTCTTAGCTGAGGTCTTCTTTGCTGCGGGCTTTGCGGCCTTCTTAGCCGGAGCCTTGGCCTTCTTCTTAACAGGATCCTTAACCTTCATGAAGTAGATACCTGCAAGAGGAGGAAGATTGATCTTAACCTTGTAAGGCTTGCCGTTGAGCGGCTCATCGATTGCTTCAAAGCACCCGTTCATGTCTGTCGCCGTAGGATATCCTGATCCGCCGTGGCACATGTCATCAGTATTGAAGACGATCTTATATGTGCCGAGTTCATAGACCGGCATCTCGTACCCTTCGAGAGGCTGGGGAACCATGTTGAGAGCGACATAGATATCGTTCTTCTCAGGATCCGGACAGGATCTCTTGTATACGAATACGTTGTTCTTGGTGTCATCTGCTGCGATCCACTCGAAGCCTGCCCATGTGTGGTCATCTGCCCACAGCTGGGGATTCTCAATATAGAACTTGTTGAGTTCGCTGTTGAAGTTCTGGAGCAGACGGTGTGATTCATAATCTAACAGGAACCATTCCAGCTGCTCATAGAAACGCCACTCGATGAACTGACCGAACTCTGCGCCCATGAAGTTGAGCTTAGCGCCCGGGTGGCTTATCTGATAGAGCATCATGGAACGTAGCGAAGCAAACTTCCTCCAGATATCGCCCGGCATCTTATCGATCAGCGAATGCTTGCCGTGAACTACTTCATCGTGAGACAGGCTCAGGATGTAGTTCTCTGCAAACGCATACATCATGGAGAAGGTGAACTCATCGTGATGCCAGCCTCTCGCATAGGAATCCGTCGAGAAATAATCGAGAGTATCGTGCATCCATCCCATGTTCCACTTATGTGTGAATCCTAAGCCGCCGTCCTCAACGGGATGAGATACTTTAGGCCATGCAGTGGACTCTTCGGCAATAAGCATTGCATAAGGATAGTTCTTGCGGATGATGGAGTTAAGTCTCTTGAAGAATTCGATTGCTTCAAGATTCTCGTTGCCGCCGTATTTATTCGGGATGTACTGGTTTCTTCCATAGTCTCTGTAGAGCATTGAAGAAACTGCATCAACACGGATACCGTCCAAATGGAATTCGTCGATCCAGTAAACCGCATTGGAGATGAGGAATGAGAGGACTTCGTTCTTGGAGTAATCGAAAACATAAGTACCCCACTCCCTGTGCTCACCGATCCTGGGATCAGCATATTCATAGCAAGGCGTACCGTCGAATCTGACGAGGCCTTCCATATTCTTCGGGAAGTGTGCCGGAACCCAGTCAAGGATCACGGAGATGCCGTTCTGGTGAAGAACGTCTACCATAAACTTGAAGTCTGCCGGTGTTCCGAATCTTGAAGTAACGGCATAGTAGCCTGTTACCTGATAGCCCCACGAGTCATCCAGAGGATGCTCTAAGATAGGCATAAGCTCTACGTGTGTGTAGTGCATCTTCTTGCAGTAATCTGCAAGATCGATGGCAAGTTCTCTGTAGGTGAAGAAGTTTCCGTCCGGATGTCTTCTCCAGGATCCCAAATGGATCTCATAGATGTTGATGGGCTTAGGAGCCAACGCATCCGTTCTGCTCTTTACAAAAGCATCGTCATTCCAGATATAGTCATCAGGATCGTATATGATCGATGCATTGTTGGGTCTGGTCTCAAAGTGTCTTGCGTAGGGGTCGCCCTTCTCGTAGATCCTGTTATCGTCTCCGATAACCCTGTACTTATAGCGGTCCCACTGACGGGCCTCAGGAACCTTCTGCTCCCAGATACCCGTCTTACCAAGCATAAACATCTGGCAGTCGTTAGGATCCCAATCGTTGAAATCGCCCATAACGCTGACCATTCTCGCTTTAGGAGCCCACACGCTGAATATAAAGCCCTTCCCGTTCTCGTCCTCATAAGGATGAGCACCGAGGAACTTGTAGCTCATATAGTTCTCGCCCTTGTTAAATAAATAAGCGGCATCCATAGATGTAGCCAATCCTCCTGTCCGGTTCTGGTGACGCTAAAAATATGCGCGTCAAAAATCAGGGGCAGTTGCCCTTAATAACAGATATTATAAACTAAAATAGAGCATTTACCAACCGAAAATACAAAAAAGCGAGGCATTTTGAGGCTGGTTTTGTGCATAATCAACTAATAGAAGTCAAAATCAAAACGTTCATTAAACACTTCTTGCTATTTTCGAGGTCAATAAAAGCCAAACAGAGCCCAAAAGATACACATCACTGTGATATGCTATTCGCAATAAAAGTATAAGGGGCATATCCATGAAATATTTCGTAGCATCAGATATTCACGGCGATTCATACTGGGCACAGCGCGTCATCGACGCATTTATTGAGAGCAAGGCAGACAGATTGGTCCTCTTAGGCGACATCCTCTACCATGGTCCGAGAAACGACCTCCCTGCCAGCTATGAACCGAAGAAAGTGATCGATATATTGAACAACTACGCTGACAAGATCCTCGCGGTACGCGGCAACTGCGATACTGAAGTAGACCAGATGGTCCTGAAGTTCCCCATTATGGCTGATTATATCTACCTCGCAGATGAAGGCAGCGTTTTCTTCGTAACTCACGGCCACGTATATAACCCGATGAACCTGCCTTCTGTAATGCCTGAAGATGCCGTTCTACTCACGGGTCACACGCACGTTGCAGGAGATATTATCTGGGAATATGAAGACGGCCGTAAGATCCGTTACATGAACCCCGGCTCCCCTTCCATTCCGAAGGAAGATACCAAGCCTTCTTACATCATCATCGAGAACGGTGTGGCTACACTCATTCCTTTTGAGTAACTTAGGATTCACTCAGGATTTCCCCCGCGACATTATCAATGCACACAAACAAAAAAGGAGCTGTCTGAAGAGATTGAGACAGCTCCAATTATAAACCGCTTTAAAGGCCGCAATTACTTCGCGAAAGCTGCGCCTCTGTCAAATGCTTCCATGTTGATCGGAATGAGGTTGTGCTTTCTCTCAGGAAGGATCTCATAGAGTGACTTCTCGAAAGAATCTCTTGTGAAACAACCTGTAGCAGTAGCCATACAACCGAGCATTGTGATAGGAGCGAACATCATCTTTCCGAGCTCGGAAGCGATGTCTGAAGCCTCCATGGCAATGACCTTGATGTCAGTTCTTGTAGGTCTTGTCTTAATGAGTGAAGAGTCGAGGATCATGAG
>JAILHX010000116.1 GCA_024695565.1 Saccharofermentans sp.
CAGATTAGTGTAGAAAACCGCAATATTGCGTTCTGCTTCCGAACGGTAGTAAGTGCCGTTGAAGAAATAGCAAGCAGGTTTGGGGTAATTCTTATTGGCATCGTTTTTAAGACTGTCAAAATACGCCTTGTTCATAATGACCGGTGTGTTTGAACCGGTATATAGAGTCCGTGCAATTTTAACCGGTTCAAACTCAGGTACCGGACCTTTGAAATATAAGTCCCACGTTGCTTCATATACAGCAAGTTCTCTTTCGGCACAGTCCCTGATTGACATTTTTGCGTACAGATCCTGCCCAATCTGGGTTTCCATACTGTACCGGTGTCTGCCAGTGACAATTCTCTTTTTCAGAGAGCCATTCAGCATGCGCTCTTGAATCTTTACCTTTGGCAAGTGTCTGAGCACCCAACGGCAGTAATTAATCTTAAGTGCCAGATATTCTCTGGGGATGTATTTATTCGTAATGTCCATAATCTGATTATGTCAGACGATTTCGCGAAAACAACCGACAAAAACCGACAAATAGCGACAAGCCAAAAAGGGCAAAAACGGCTCAAAAATGATTTAAAGATAAAAGAAATAAATATCTACATTAAACCGCTGATTTAAGCAGCTGCCTTTTTCTTTTTCGAGATAACCAAACCCTAGCCTGCAAACGCCCGCGAACACTACTGTCAAATTCCGTTCTCATCATCCCGGAAACTGAAAGAGGCTGCCTCACATGTGAGACAGCCTCTATTAGGTTATTTAATTACAACTCTTAAGGATTAACCGAAGAGTGTGAGCAGGATTCCTGCAGCGACTGCTGAACCGATAACGCCTGCTACGTTCGGACCCATGGCGTGCATGAGCAGGAAGTTGGAAGGGTTCTCCTTCTGACCGACCTTGGAAGCAACACGTGCTGCCATAGGAACGGCGGAAACGCCTGCTGCGCCGATGAGAGGATTGATCTTACCCTTTGACAGGAAGTACATGATGTCACCGATGATGAGACCGCCGACTGTTGCGAAGGCGAATGCACAGAGACCGATGATGATGATCTTAACTGTCTCGAGCTTGAGGAAGTTTGCGCCGACTGCTGTGGCACCAACTGATGTACCGAGCATGATCGTTACGATGTTGCACATAGCGTTCTGAGCTGTGTCGGAAAGACGGTCCGTAACGCCGGACTCTCTGAAGAGGTTACCGAGCATGAGGCAGCCCAAAAGAGGTGCAACGGAAGGAAGGATGAGAACGCATACAACTGTAACGATGATAGGGAAGCAGATCTTCTCGGCCTTGGAGACGGGACGTGTCTGCTCCATCTTTACCTTACGCATCTTCTTTGTCGTCAAGAGCTTCATGATAGGCGGCTGGATCATAGGGATTAGCGCCATGTATGAGTAAGCTGCGATAGCGATCGCGCCGAGGAGCTCAGGTGCGAGCTTGGATGTGAGATAGATAGCTGTCGGGCCGTCAGCTCCGCCGATGATACCGATAGAAGCAGCGCCCTGAGGATCAAAGCCCAGGAGGCATGCAACTACGAATGCGAAGGAGATACCGAACTGTGCGCCTGCACCCATGAAGAAAGACGAAGGTCTTGAGATCAAGGGTCCGAAGTCTGTCATGGCACCTACTGCCATGAAGATAAGGCAGGGGAAGATATCCATCTTAACGCCGATGTAGAGGAAGTCGAAAAGACCCGGATCGATGTGGTTGCCGGCTGCGTCATGATATCCGCCGCCTAATGCTTCCCAGTTGATGTCGCCCTGGAACCACTCGGGGTGGAAGATTCCGCCGCCGGGCCAAGGGAGATTGGTAAGGAGCATACCGAATGCGATAGGAAGTAAGAGCAAAGGCTCATACTGCTTTTTGATTGCGAGATAGAACAGGATGAACGAGATAAGAATCATCACGCCCTGCTGCCAAGTCATGTTGGCAACACCTGATGTCTCCCACAGATTTTTTAATACTTCTAACATTACCCTGATACCCCCTGATTAAGAAATAGATACCAAGGGTGCGCCGGTGTCTACTGACTGGCCCTTTGTTACGAGGACCTGGGCGATCGAGCCTGCGCAAGGTGCATAGATCTCGTTCTCCATCTTCATAGCTTCGAGGATGCATACGAGCTCACCCTCCTTAACTGCCTGACCGACAGATACCTTGATGTCGAGGATCGTGCCGGGCATAGGTGAGTTAACGGGTGTTGTGCCTGCGGCAGCAGCAGCAGCGGGAGCAGCAGGTGCAGCGGCAGGAGCGGGAGCTGCTGCGGGTGCGGCAGCAGGTGCGGGTGCGGCAGCGGGTGCAGCTGCAACAGCTGTTGTCTTAACGAGATTGGCTACGCCCTTCTCGACCTCTACCTCATAGACTTTATCGTTGATAGTTACGTTATAAATCATGGACTTTCTCCTTTACTTCTTTTCGACCAGTTTGATGGACTTGAATACGAGCTCGTTGAGCGGGATTCCTGTGTCATCAGCAACGATTGCCATGATCATGGCAGCGGTCTTCTCGTCACAGCCCTTGAGCTTCAGTGATCCGGAAGAGAACTCTTCGCCGGAAGCTGCAGCTGCAACAGCGGGTGCTGCAGTAGCGGGCGCAGGAGCGGCAGCCTTGGCAGGTTCTTCCTTCTTGCCGATCTTTGTGATCGCTTCGATGATCTTGCCTGAGATAGAGATCAGGATGTACATCAGAAGGAGCACGCCGAAAACAACGAGGATTACGATGCCGGCATTGAGGAACATCTCAGCTGTCGTGAGGTGCTGTCCGCGCTCTACAGCCAACAGAGTGATAGGATTCATCATTAATCCTCCTTCTTCTCGATGGTGTAGTTAACTGTGTTGGATTCTTTCTCTTCACGTGCAGCGAAGAACTTCTCTGCAACCTGAGGGAAAGCGATGTAGGAGAGAACGTCCTCGTCAGATCTTGCCTTGTCGCCAAGCTCTGCCTTTGTCTTCTCGAAGGCGGGCTCAAGTGAATCGGCATATCTGCCCTGAACGAGTTCTTCAGGCTTCCAGCATCTGTCGATGAGTTCCTGGTTCATCTCGCCCGGAGTTCTGCCGTACTCACCTCTGAGAAGTGCCTTGATCTCCTTGGAGATGTTCTTATATCTTTCGCCTAAGAGAACATTCTGGACTGCCTGGTTACCGACCATCTGTGAAAGAGGTGTAACGAGCGGGGGATAACCCATGTCTTTACGTACTGCAGGAATCTCAGCAAGAGCTTCGTCGAACTTGTCGAGCGCATGCATATCCTTGAGGTTAGCGATCATGTTGGAGAGCATTCCGCCCGGAACCTGATACTTAAGGATGTCAGCCTTGATGCCCATGACTGTAGGATTGAGTGTTCCGTTGTCGAGGAACTTCTTTCTTACGGGTACGAAGAAATCAGCGATCTCCTTGAGTTTGTCTGTATCAAGACCTGACTCATAGCCGAACTGGCCAAGTGTGAAAGCCATAGTCTCGGTTGCAGGCTGTGATGTGCCGCCTGCCATTGTGGAGATAGCGCAGTCGATTCCGTCAACACCTGCCTCAACAGCCTTCAGGAGAGTCATCGGGCCCATGCCTGTGGTGTGGTGTGTGTGGAAGAAGAGAGGTACCTTGATCTTTGCATCCTTGATAGCCTTTACGAGATCGTAAGCTTCCTTAGGTGAGCAGATACCTGCCATGTCCTTGATAGCGATGGAATCAACGCCCATGCTCTCAAGTTCCTTGCACATCTCAACGTACTTTTCGATCGTATGAACGGGAGAAGTTGTGTAGCAGATGCAGCCCTGTGCATGCTTGCCGCACTTCTTGACTTCATCAATGCAGACTTCGATATTGCGGAAATCATTGAGAGCATCGAAGATCCTGAATATGTCCATGCCGTTCTCGGCAGCCTTGCGGCAGAAGAGACGAACTACATCATCCGGATAGTGCTTGTAGCCGAGGATGTTCTGACCACGGATGAGCATCTGAAGGGGAGTCTTTTTGCAGACAGCCTTGATCTTTCTGAGTCTCTCCCACGGATCCTCGTCCAGATATCTGAGACAAGAGTCAAATGTAGCGCCGCCCCAGCACTCGAGTGAGTAGTAGCCGGCGTTGTCCAAAGTCTCAAGGATTCCCTCGAAATCGGAGAAAGGCATACGTGTTGCGATGAGCGACTGCTGAGAGTCACGCAGCACGGTTTCTGTGATTTTTACTTTCATAATGAAGTCACACTCCTTGTATTAATAAATAACCTTACAAAGTATAATGGCTTTGCCTAAATAAGTGAATAGCCAAATTTGTCATTTTATATTGAGTATTTGGTGCAGGAAACGCTCCGGGTTTCGAAAAAATAGCCGTTTACATTCAAAAAGCAGGGGTGTATACTTAATTGCTCGCAAAGGGGACTTTGTGCCTTTATTTGCGCGCAAAAACTTAAGAAAGGAGATGTATTGATGCCAACGTTCAATCAACTTGTCAAGACCGGAAGACAGGATAAGACCTATAAGTCTGCTTCACCTGCACTTCAGTTTTCAATGAACACGATCAGGAACAAGCAGACTGATCTTGATTCACCTCAGAAGCGCGGCGTTTGCACAGTTGTTAAGACCACAACACCTAAGAAGCCTAACTCGGCTCTCCGTAAGGTTGCTCGTGTACGTCTTACCAACGGCTAC
>JAILHX010000126.1 GCA_024695565.1 Saccharofermentans sp.
TAATTTCAAAAAGTACGGAAGAATTGTTAAGAACATCGATTTTGCACCTGTCATCGAGGCACTCAATAAGATCGCACTCCCTGCAGATGGTGTAGCTTATGAGCCTACGGTGGCATCTCTTGAAGAGGCATCCGCAAAGGTCGATGTAAGCAGACTTTTCGGTGGTGAGCTCAAGCTCGAGACAGGTTATTGCGCTGGTCACAATACACTTCTCAATGCTGTTGAGTATCACAGATCATCTGAGGTCAATGTAGCTGCTACAGATTGCATCCTTCTTTTGGGATCACAGCAGGATATCACAGACGATTTTACGTATGACACATCAAAGATCGAAGCATTCCACATCCGCAAGGGAACAGCTGTTGAGCTCTACGCTACAACACTTCATTATGCTCCCTGCGGCATCGAAAACGACGGCTTCATGGTAGGCGTTATCCTTCCTTATGGAACAAACTTCGACTTAGAAGAAGATCACATTGACTGCCTGGCTAACTCAGGCGACGAAGATAAGCTCCTTACAGCTAAGAATAAGTGGCTTATCGCTCATCCCGATGCACCCGGCGAGAAGGGACATTTCCCCGGACTCGTTGGCGCAAATATTGAAGTTAAAGTAACAAAAAAACAGATGGAGGAAATCTAAAAATGTCCAAGAAATTATTTAACGCACCTGACGTTAAGCTCGCTATCGTAGCAGTATCACGTGACTGCTTCCCGGAATCTCTTTCCGTAAACAGAAGAAAGGCTCTTGTTAAGGCTTATACAGAGAAGTATGGTGCAGATGACATCTATGAGTGCCCCATCTGCATCGTAGAGTCTGAAATCCATATGCAGCAGGCATTGGCTGACATCAAGGCAGCAGGCTGCAACGCTCTTTGCGTTTACCTCGGAAACTTCGGACCTGAGATCTCCGAGACAATGCTCGCTCAGCAGTGGGGCGGCCCCGTTATGTTCTGCGCAGCAGCTGAGGAATCACAGAATGACTTAGTTGGCGGCAGAGGCGATGCTTACTGCGGTATGCTCAATGCTTCCTACAACCTCAAGATCCGTGGCGTAAACGCTTATATTCCTGAGTATCCTGTCGGAAACGCAGAAGAGTGCGCTGACATGATCAATGAGTTCATTCCTGTAGCTCGTGCTCTCGATGCTATGAAGAACCTCAAGATCATTTCTTTCGGTCCCCGTCCGCAGAACTTCTTCGCATGCAACGCTCCCATCGAGCCTTTGTACAGAATGGGCGTTGAGATCGAAGAGAACTCTGAGCTCGACCTTTTCGAAGCTTTCAAGAATCATGAAGGCGACGAGAGAATCCCTGCTAAGGTTAAGGAAATGGAAGAAGAACTCGGTGCAGGCAACAAGAAGCCTGAGATCCTCGAGAAGCTCGCTCAGTATGAGCTTACACTCCTTGACTGGGTTGAGGCTCACAAGGGTTCAAAGAAGTATGTAGCAATCGCCGGTAAGTGCTGGCCTGCATTCCAGACACAGTTCAAGTTCGTTCCTTGCTATGTAAACAGCCGTCTCACAGGTATGGGCATCCCGGTATCCTGCGAAGTTGATATCTATGGATGTCTCTCTGAGTACCTCGGATATGTTATCTCCGAAGATATCGTTACTCTCCTCGACATCAACAACTCCGTACCTCACGATATGTACGATGAGTCGATCGCAGGCAAGTTCGACTACAAGTTCACAGATACATTCATGGGCTTCCACTGTGGTAACACATGCTCCAAGAAGCTTGCTTTCTGCGAGATGAAGAACCAGATGATCATGGCTCGTGCTCTCCCTGTAGAGGTTACAAACGGTACTCTCGAGGGCGACATCGTTCCGGGCGACATCACATTCTACAGACTGCAGTCTACATCTGACGGCCAGATCAGAGCTTACGTTGCAGAGGGTGAGGTTCTCCCTGTTGCTACTAAGTCCTTCGGCGGTACAGGCGTTTTCGCTATCAAGGAGATGGGCAGATTCTACAGATACTTCCTTATCGAGAAGAACTTCCCTCACCACGGCGCTGTTGCATTCGGTCACTATGGAAAGGCTCTTTACAACCTCTTCACATATCTTGGCATCTGCCCTTGCGACATCGGCTACAACAAGCCCGAGGGTGACAGATATCCGAAGGAAAATCCTTTCAACGCACCGTTCAACTGATATAGTTTGGATATGTATGGTGGGGCTTGATCTGAAGGTCAAGCCCTTCCGTATGTAAATAACTTGCAGATAAAATCTATAGAAAAAGGGAAAACCTAAATGAACAACAAAGAACTTCAAATCACAGCGACCAAGGTTCGCAAGGGAATCATTGAAGCAGTTCACAGCGCTAAGTCCGGCCATCCGGGCGGATCACTCTCAGCTGCAGATATGTTCACTTATCTCTACTTCGAAGAGATGAACATCGATCCTCAGAATCCTAAGGATCCTTCAAGAGACAGATTCGTTCTCTCCAAGGGACACACAGCTCCCGGACTTTATTCAACACTCGCAAACAGAGGATACTTCCCTGTTGAAGACTTAAAGACTCTCCGTAAGCTCGGTTCTTACCTCCAGGGTCACCCCTGCATGACAGAGACTCCCGGCGTTGACATGAGCACAGGCTCACTGGGCCAGGGCGTTTCCGCAGCAGTCGGTATGGCTCTTGCAGCTAAGCTCAGCGGCGATTCCTACAGAGTTTATGCTCTTACAGGTGACGGTGAGATCCAGGAAGGCCAGATCTGGGAAGCATTCATGTTCGCAGGCGCTAAGGGTATCGACAACCTCACAGTAGTTATCGATAACAACGGACTTCAGATCGACGGTAAGATCGACGACGTTTGCTCACCTTATCCGATCGACAAGAAGCTCGAAGCATTCAACTTCAATACGATCTGCATCGACGGTCATGATTTCGACCAAATCAGAGATGCATTCGCAAAGGCTAAGGAATGCAAGGGCAAGCCTACGGCTATCATCATGAAGACAACCAAGGGCAAGGGCGTCTCCTACATGGAGAATCAGGCAGGATGGCACGGCAAGGCTCCTTCTGATGAAGAGTACGAGCAGGCTATCAAAGAGCTTGATGAGCAGTTAGCAAAAATAGAAGCAGAGGTATGATCATGGGAGATATAGTAAAAATCGCTACACGTGAGAGTTATGGTAACGCACTTGTAGAGCTCGGACAGAAGAACCCCAACGTAGTAGTTCTTGATGCCGACCTCGCAGGCGCAACAAAGACTTCCACATTCAAGAAGGCATTCCCGGATCGTCATATCGACTGCGGAATTGCAGAGGCAAACATGACAGGTATCGCAGCAGGTCTTTCCACATGCGGCAAGATCCCCTTCGTATCTTCATTCGCTATGTTTGCAGCAGGCAGAAACTTTGAGCAGGTCAGAAACTCAATCGGTTATCCCCACCTCAACGTTAAGATCGGCGCTACACACGCTGGTATCACAGTAGGTGAGGACGGTGCTTCACACCAGTGTTTGGAGGACGTTGCTCTTATGAGAACCATCCCCGGCATGACAGTAATCGTTCCTTCTGATGACATCGAGGCAAAGGCTGCAGTTATGGCAGCTGCTGAGACAGAAGGTCCGTTCTACATGAGATTCGGCAGAGCAGCAGTACCCGTTATCAACGACAATCCTGACTACAAGTTCGAAGTAGGCAAGGCTGTTGTTCTTAAGGACGGTACAGACATGGTAATCTTCGCGAACGGCGTTTGCGTTGCTGAGGCTTTGGGCGCAGCTGAAAAGCTCGCTGCAGACGGCATCAGTGCAGCAGTTGTAAATGTTCACACAGTAAAGCCCATAGATAAGGATACTATCCTTGAGTTCGCCAAGAAGACCAACAGAGTATTCACAGTTGAAGAGCACTCAGTAATCGGCGGTCTCGGCAGTGCAGTTTGCGACGTATTGTCTGAGAACTATCCTGTTAAGGTTAAGAAGATCGGCGTCTATGACAGATTCGGAAAGAGCGGCCCCGCAGCTGCCCTCATGAAGGAGTTCGAGCTTGACTCAGACGGAATCTATAAGCAGATCAAAGAAGCTCTCTGATAGATTCCCTTAAGTAATCGAAAACGATAAGGCCCAAAACCGCAATGGTTCTGGGCCTTATATATTTAATATGCCTTATATATTTATTATAATAACAGACTATGTAAACAATTATTTCTCTTCTTCCTCTTTGAAAGATATCTTTGCTCCGGCCTTCTCGAAGATCCTCTTAAGGAACAGCGAGTAGAATGTCGCTACAAGAGCAAATCCCAGGAATACAAAGCCGCTCATCATGATTACAGTGAAGTAGTAGGTGAGGAAGAGAAGTCCGCCGGTGATAACTATGAACATGATGGTAACCGGAAGATTGGACAGAGCAAGAAGAAGTGAATTCTTCAGTATCTGCTTGAATGTCTCTTCAAACCATGCCAGAAGCGGGAATGCGTAGCATGCGGAAGCGCAGATCGCTGCCAGGAAGAAATAAGCAGGATACTGTGCCCAGGAGAACTTGGGATCCATCATGTTGTTGACCATATAGATCTCGAAAAGGAAGAACGCGGCCAGGAACATGTAAAGAAGCTGAAGGAGAGTAGCCTTAAGGAAGTTATCCTTAAAAGACTTGAGGTAATCTCTGAATACAGCCGGATTGTCACCTGCCAGGATTGCGATCGTGATCCTGTAAAGCGATGTAACTGATGCACCGATAGTAATTACCGGAATACAGGTGATCATAAATAATAAGTTGACTATTATAAGGTTGGCAAGGCCGGTCAGGAACCTGGTTCCGGCACTCTTGGGACTGAAAAATGAAGAAGCCATATCTATCTCCGTTATTCTTCTATATATAATAAACATTCGAATAATAACACATAAAAGCTGAACTTGCTTAAAACCGTATAAACTCGGTGAAAATAGGGTTCGTTTGACCTTATGCACAAACGAAGCAGTTTTGCCTTGTAAAAAACGCGATACAATTCACTAGGATTTATGCAATTTACCCTTGCTAAAAGCAAAAATTGTACAATTTACTCAATAAAAGCAAGATTTGTATAGTTATGGTTAAATTGTAGCAATAAATGTGGAGAATATTACCCCGTTTTTGACTAATATCTACTATGTAGAAGGACCGAAAGGTCCCGAACAATATTTTTAAGGAGGAAACTTTATGAAAAAGGTTATTGCCAGTGTTCTTTCTGTAGCAATGGTAGCAGCTTTCGCAGCTGGTTGTACAACCACTGAGACCACAAAGGGTGGCGACGGCGAGACAACAACAGCAGCAACTGAAGGCGACCAGACAGATGCTAGTGGAGACGATGGTTCAGAAGCAAGTGAGGAGGAGATTCCTACTTACGGTTCTGGTGACAAGGTTATCAACCTCTGGTCATTCACAGTTGAGATCCCTAACATGGTAGCTAAGTACATCGAGCTCAACCCTGAGTTTGGTGAGGAGTACACAGTTAAGTGCACAATCACAGCTACTGACGGTGGTGCTTATCAGACAGCTCTCGACGCAGCTCTTGCAGCTGGTGGTGATTCAGCTCCTGACATGTATGCAGCAGAGGCAGCTTTCATCCTCAAGTATTCACAGGGTGACATGGCTCAGTATGCAGCTACATACAAGGATCTTGGTATCGATGTAGATACAAAGACAGCTGAAGCAGAAATCGCTCCTTACACAATCGACATCGGTTCACGTAATGGCGAAATCGTTGCTCTTGGCTATCAGGCTACTGGTGGTGCTATGATCTACAGAGCTTCCATTGCAGAAGCAGTTTTCGGTACATCCGATGCAGCTGAGATCGAGAAGATCGTTGGCGCTGGTTCAGGCAACTGGGATAAGTTCTGGGAAGCAGCAGCTACTCTCAAGGAGAATGGTTATGCTGTAGTTTCTGGTGCTGATGACATGTGGAACGTTTGTGAGAAGTCTGCTTCACAGGCTTGGCTCAACGGTGACGAAGTTGTTATCGCTCCTGAGAGAGAGGCATTCCTTGACATCGCTAAGAAGCTTAAGGACGAGGGTCTTTCCAATGACACAGGTTCTTGGTCTGAGGCTTGGTACGCAGATATGGCAGATTCTAACGTATTCTGCTTCTTCGGACCTGCTTGGCTCATCAACTACGTAATGATCGGTAACTGCGGCGGTGAGGCTGCTGGTGAAGGTTCTTACGGTGACTGGAGAGTTTGCGCTCCGCCGGTTGGCTTCTTCTGGGGCGGCACATGGGTTCTTGCTAACAAGGACACAGACATGGCTGAAGGCGTTGCTAAGATCATCGAGTGGATCACACTTGACACATCTGAGACAGGTCTCCAGTACCTCTGGGCTAACGACCAGATGGGTAACGGCGCTAAGGATACAGTTGCTTCAGGCGTAGTTATGGCTAAGTCTGACGGAACACTTCCTTTCTGCGGCGGTCAGGACATCTTCCCTGCATTCATCGCTGGTAATGCTAATGCTTCTGGTAAGGCTATGACTCAGTATGACGAGTCTATCAACACTTACTTCAAGGATGCAGCTACACAGTATGCTAACGGCGAGATCGATAGAGACGCAGCTATTGAGCAGTTCACATCCAACGTTAAGGATGCATTCGCATTCTAATAGTATTTAGTTATTAAATGCTGTGGCGGCAGGGTAGATCAGGCATTTACCCTGCCGCTTTTTAAAACTAGGGGGAGGCTGTAATGAGAAACAAAAAACTTGTTAATTACGCAAAGTACGGATATATTTTCTCCATTCCGTTCATTCTTACTTTTTTAATCTTTACACTTTATCCGATTCTTTATACATTCTTGATCGGATTCACTGATTTGGCAGGCGCTGGTAATACAACGTGGCACCTTATTACATCTAAGGATGCTGTTGGCGGTCCTAAGGGCTTGTTCGATAACTTTATCGCAGTTCTTGGAAACGGTTCTTTCCAGAAGGCTTTTGCAAATACGGTCATTATGTGGACCATTAACTTTATTCCTCAGCTTGGCTTTGCTCTTTTGTTCACAGCTTGGTTTACGGACAGAAGATCAAAGGTTAAGGGTTCCGGAATATTTAAGATCCTTTTCTATATGCCTAATATCATCACAGCTGCTACAGTAGCTATCCTGTTCAACGTATTGTTCGGATATCCTAAGGGCGCTGTAAACGATATTATCATCGCATTCTCTAAGCTCTTCGGTGTTCAGAAGGAATTAATGCAGTCTGATCCTAAGGCTTGGGAACTCGCAGTAATGTTCGACTTCAACAACAACGCTTGGGCACTCAAGCTGATTGTTGCTTTCATTCAGTTCTATCAGTGGTATGGTTACACGATGGTTAACCTCATTGCAGGTGTTATCGGTATCAGCCCTGAGATTTTCGAAGCTGCAGAGATCGATGGTGCAAACAGAGTTCAGACTTTCTTCAGAGTCACACTCCCTTGTATCCGTCAGATCCTCCTGTTCGTTCTCGTTACATCACTCATCGGCGGTCTCAACATGTTCGACGTACCGCAGCTCTATGCAGATGAGAAGAGAGCAAACGGCGCAATCATGACATTGAACATGTTCGTACGTAGCCAGGGTCTTGATAACAGATACCTCTACAACAAGGCAGCTGCTGCCAGCGTAATCATGTTTATCGTTATCGTTGCTCTTTCTGCAATCATCTTCTTTGTCCTCAGAGATAAAGACGAAGCAAAGCTTAAGAAGCTCAGAAAGCAGGAGCTTAAGGCTTTGAAGAAAGGTATGTGAGGTGAATTGATATGAGTGATAATGCAATTAACAGATCTTCAATCAAGAAGAGTGATACCGCTCTCAAGGTAGTTATCTATATCGTATCAATCTTCTTCGCTATTCTTACGTTATTCCCGTTCGTAATCATGTTTACGAACTCATTCAGAAGCACGTTCGAGATTCAGCAGAGTACATTGGGTATGTTTTCCGCACATCCTTTCCAGAACCTCGCTAAGAACTGGAACGAGATCACAAATAAGGAGTTCAATCCTTGGATTGGTTTTAGAAACTCTTTCATTATTTCTACTCTCGCTACTATTCTTAACGTTTACTTCTCATCTCTTACCGCATATGCAATCACTGCATATGAGTGGAAGCTCAGAGATGCATTCAACAACATGATCGTTGGTATCATGATGGTTCCTGGTACTGTTACAACAATCGGTTTCGTTCAGGTAGTATATCAGCTCGGTTTGGCTAACAAGCTCTTTATGTTCATCATTCCTGCTATTGCTTCCCCTATGACCGTATTCTTTATGAGACAGTACCTGCAGGCTTCACTCTCAATGGAGATCGTACAGTCTGCAAGAATCGACGGTGCCGGAGAGTTCAGAATCTTTAACCAGATCGTTGTACCTCTCATGAAGCCGGCTATCGCTACACAGGCTATCTTCGGATATGTAGCAAGCTGGAACAACCTCTTCATGCCTCTCATCCTCCTCACAGAGACTGAGAAGAAGACAATCCCGGTTATGGTTAAGTTGCTCAATGGTGATATCTATAGAAGAGAGTACGGTGCTATTTACTTAGGACTCCTTGTTACAGTCCTTCCGCTCATCGTTGTATATGCTTTCCTCTCAAGATACATCGTCGAGGGTGTCGCATTGGGCGGTGTCAAGTCATAAGACTTATACTTCTCAAGTGACCTGCTTCAGCTCCGGCTGAACAACACAAAAACTAATAAGCTGCGTCTGTGGACATTTGCCTCCCCATAGACGCAGCTATTTTTTGTCCGGATATAAAGCAAATAAAAAGGTTGCCTTGTGGCAACCTTTGATGTTTATCAGAGCTTTTTCTTTATCCTTCTGATCCTGTTCCTAAACTGTGAAGGAGAACACCCGTACTGCTTTTTGAAGCTCCTCGAGAGGGACGTGAGGTTATTGAATCCGCATGCCATGGCGATGTCACTTATCTGCTGGTCGGTATCGGTCAGCTGCCTCTCTACTTCCTTGAGCTTTAGAGTCGTCTGATAGTCGTTATATGTCATGCCAGTGTATTCCTTGAAGAGTCTTGCGAAGTGGAACTTCGAGTAACCGACATGGTTTGCTGCCTCATCCATTGAGACGTTCTCTGAGCTGTGCATGGCGAGCCATTCGGCAAGTGATCTGAACTTGATATAGACTTCGCGCTGCTTGTCGTTATGAGGCGCTGTGAGGCCTTCTGAGTAATCCTTCTTCATGAGCATGCCGAATACGTCCATGAGCTTGCTGAAGATGGATATCTCTTTTACTGTTGTCGAGTAGAAGAAGTAGAGATCATTGATCTCCATGAATCTCTCGAAAATAAGATTATATACATCAGGATGTGTCTCTGAAGTGATCACGAGGGGCTCTGACAATATCTTCTTGAATTCCTCATAGTCGAAGAATCCCTTAAGGAAATCAATATTGAACAGATAGATGAATCTGATACCTGACTTAGTGCCGGAGATCTTGTGAAGCATATCCGGAGGTACCATGAGGATCTCTTTCTCATTCAATACTATCGTTCTGTCGTCAAAGATATATGTGTAAGACTTCTCGATAGGTATCGTTATCTCAAGACAGCTGTGTCTGTGGACAGGGTAGTCCTCAGAACGGTTGTTGTACCAGATTCGCATATTCGAACCCGGGAGCAATTCAACTTCTTCTACGTCGTTACTGACGATCCTTCCGGCAAAGCTGCCGATAGGTTGCTGATATTTGCCCGGTACTGAATTATCGTTGAATTGCATTGATATCCCCCATAAATAAACGTAATGCTACAATTTTAATTTCTCAAATTCTTGTTTTCAAGGTTGAATAGCAAAATCGGTACAATAAAAAACAGGAATTAGCTACATCGGCACTTTGAAATCCGTTAAAATATAATCATTATTTTCCGGAGGAGAATTCCCTATGAACAGAGAACAAGCCATTAAGAAGGCAGAAGAACTTGTCAGCAAGATGACAGTCGAAGAAGCTGCTTCTCAGCTGAGATACGATTCTCCCGCTATCGACAGATTAGGTATTCCCGAATACAACTGGTGGAATGAATCCCTACACGGAGTAGCCAGAGCAGGAACGGCGACGAGCTTTCCCCAGGCTATAGGACTTGGTGCTACATTCGATCCTGAGCTCTTAGGCGAGATCGGTGAGGTATGCAGTACTGAAGGCCGCGCAAAATATAACGAATATGCAGCTAATGGCGACAGAGACATCTATAAGGGACTTACTTTCTGGTCACCTAACGTAAACCTGTTCAGAGACCCGAGGTGGGGCAGGGGACAGGAGACATACGGTGAAGATCCCGTATTGATCTCTGATCTCGCAGTCCCGTTCATCAAGGGACTTCAGGGTGACGGCGAATACATGAAGGCTGCAGCATGTGCAAAGCACTTCGTTGTTCACTCAGGACCTGAAGATGTAAGACATGAGTTCAATGCCACATGCTCAGATAAGGATCTCTATGAGACGTATATGCCTGCTTTCGAAGCATGCGTCAGGGATGCCAAGGTTGAGTCAGTAATGGGCGCTTATAACAGAACCAACGGCGAACCCTGCTGCGGTCACTCTTATCTTCAGGATGTCGTACGTGACAAGTGGGGATTTGAAGGACATATCGTATCTGACTGCTGGGCTATCAGAGACTTCCATGAGCGTCACAAGGTAACCAAGAATTCAGAAGAGAGCGCTGCGCTTGCACTTAACAAGGGATGCGATCTTAACTGCGGATGCACATACATCAATCTCATGAAGGCTTATAACAAGGGCCTTGTTACTGAGGAAACAATCAGGAAGTCAGCAGTAAGGCTCTTTACCACAAGATTCATCCTCGGCATGTTCGATAAGACAGAATTCGACGGACTTAATTATCTCGATGTTGAGACTAAGCAGAACATTGCAGTAGCTAAGAGAGCATCAGATGAGAGTATCGTCCTTCTCAAGAACGACGGAATCCTTCCTGTTAATAAGGATAAGACCAAGGTCATCGCCGTAATCGGCCCTAACGCTGATTCCAGAGCGTGCCTCGTAGGAAACTACTATGGAACATCATCTGAGTACATAACGGCCTTAGAGGGCATCAGGAACGCCGCAGGAGACGACATGAGGATCCTCTACTCCGACGGATGCGATCTTACCAACACGAAGCCTGATGTGCTCTCACGCGATTACCACAGGATCGCTGAGGCAAAGGCAGTAATGAACAGGGCAGATCTCGTTATCCTCGTTATCGGTCTTAATGAGACTCTTGAAGGTGAAGAAGGCGACCAGGGCAACATGTACAGATCAGGCGATAAGCCGGATCTTCTGTTCCCTAAGACACAGCGCAAGCTTATCGATACCGTTATTGCTTCAGGCAAGCCCTTCGTAACAGTTGTCATGACCGGTTCAGCTATGGACTTAAGCGTTCTTAACGATAAGTCATCCGCTATCCTCCAGGCATGGTATCCCGGAGCAAGAGGCGGTCAGTCTATTGGTGACATCATCTTCGGCAAGGTCAATCCTTCAGGCAAGCTCCCTGTTACGTTCTACAAGGATACGAACGATCTTCCTGACTTCAAGGATTATTCCATGAAGGGCAGAACATACCGTTATCTTGAGACAGAGCCCCTCTATCCGTTCGGCTACGGCCTTACATACGGCAGGATGGACATCACGTCAGTTGAGACAGCAGGCGAAGACCCCAAGAGCAACGGACTTACCGTCAAGGTAAATGTCGCAAATACAGGCGATATCGAGACTTCTGAAGTCGTTCAGGTCTATCTTAAGGCTGAAGATCCCAATGAGGTTAAGAATACCAGACTTGCGGGATTTGCCAGGATCACACTGGGAGCAGGCGCTGCAGGTACTGTTGAGATCAAGCTCACACCCGATAAGTTCACTGTCGTAAATGAAGCAGGCGAGAGGGTAGTTCCTGAAGGTAAGATCAGTGGTTTTGTCGGCTTCGGACAGCCTGACAGCCTCACTGAGAGCCTTACCGCTAAGAAATCTTACAAGTTTACGGTCTGACCGAAAACCCAGTAAAACAGCATATTTTAAGGCTGTGTAACATTGTTACACAGCCTTTTTCTATGTCTTTTTGCCGTTTGAAAAATAAATATCCTACAAACCGAAGATCAGTCTCAGTATCAGTTCACCATAAAAACTCGCTGCCGCCAAGCCGTATGCGAGGAAGGGTGCCAAACGGATCTTGGATTTGGCATTTGCCTTTTTCCTGATAAGCAAATAGATACCGTAAATACCTGCTGTAAACATACCTATGGCAAGTCCTGCCAGAGTAAATTTCCAGCCGAGGTAAAGTCCCGCAGCTGCCATGAGTTTAATATCGCCGCCACCGAAAGCCCCTTTGATCAGCAAAGTCAAAACGAGCATCGGAACAGATACACATACGGCGCCGATAAGATGGGGAAAAATGGTGTCAAATGAGATAGTTTCAGTTACGAGATACTTGATTATTCCCAAAACTGCAATAGCTATAACGACTAAGTCAGGAACGATTCCGGCTTTTATATCTGCGGAGGCACAAGCCACCAGCAGCAGTAAAAACAGGGTAGTAAATACACCGTTGATGTTAAATCCGCCGATATAAAGGCCCGCAAAAACAGCAACCGCCGCAAATATTATAAACATTGGCGACGGAATGCTCTTTAGATCTTTTATCAGGTTACCAGGCTTTTTGGAAGTATCAGTCGTCATAATAGGCGATACGCTCAAGTTCCTCCATGGTTGTTATGCCCTGTTCGACCAGAGAAATGGCAGCCTTTTTAAGTGTCTGCATATTCTGATGCTCTATGGCATACTGCTTCATTTCATCTGATTCTGCACCTGAAGTTATCAGTTTGCGCATCTGTTTGTCTACAACGAGAACTTCATGGATGGCAGTTCGTCCGAGATAACCAGAGCCGTGACACTGGCTGCAGCCGACAGCTTTCTGGGCAGAGGGGATATCGTGACCTACGAATTCGATCTGCCTTTCCGTAAGCGGTTCAATGCGCGAACAGTAAGGACAGACTTTACGCATAAGTCTTTGTGCAACGACACCTACCAGTGCGGAAGACAGCATATACGGCTCGGCACCGATATCAACGAGTCTTACGATAGTGGAAGCAGCATCGTTTGTATGAAGCGTGGATAAGACAAGGTGGCCTGTAACAGCTGCTCTTATTGAGATAGAAGCTGTTTCCGCGTCACGCGTCTCACCGACCATGATAACGTCAGGATCCTGACGCATAAGTGCTCTCAATCCTACTTCGAATGTAAGCCCGGCTGTTGGATGGACCTGTACCTGGTTAAGACGGGGAAGGTTCTTCTCGACAGGGTCTTCGATGGTGCTGATATTGATCGGTTTGTTCGAAAGCGATTCAAGCGCCATATAAAGGGTAGTGGACTTACCTGAACCCGTAGGACCCGTGATGTAGATGAGTCCGTTAGGCGACATGAGCATCGTGGTGAACTTTTTATAGGATTCGGGATCCATACCGAATGTAGTGTTGTTATCGATATGAACGGCAGACATTATGAGACGCATAACGGCTTTCTCGCCGAAAACGGTGGGGATGACGTTGACACGAACATTGATAATCTGACCCTGGATCCTTACACGGAAATGGCCATCTTGAGGGATACGTCTTTCGGCAATATCCATCTCGCCCATGATCTTGATCCTGGCGACCAATGAATCCTGGACATTCTTTTGCAGCGTTATGTAATCAATAAGAGTACCATCGATACGCATTCTGACCATAACGTAAGTCTCAAAAGGTTCGATGTGGATGTCGGAAGCATTGTCCTGGAAAGCCTTATCCAGGAGGGAATTAACGAGATTGATGATCGGTGCATCATCTGCTCCGGCACTTGTATCAACAACGAGCTCGTCTACGTTGATACCTGTTGTGTTTGCATTCGCATTTTCTGCAGCTAACTGAGCTTTGATTCCTGCGTACTGGTAATCAATGGCGCTCTTAAGAGTATGCTCATGCACAATGACGGGTCTTACAGGCATACCGATAGTCTGCCTGATGTCCTCTATCGCATAAAGGTTAAGAGGATCGTTGACAGCAAGGATGACTTCGCCGTTTTCCTGTCCTATCGGGAGCATGAGATACTGCTCAGCCATCTGCTTCGGAATGAGCCTTACCATTTCAGAGTCGATAGTATAAGAGTTAAGATCGATAAACGGCATTCCAAGTCTGTCAGCAAGGGCAGACAGCATCTGATCTTCAGTAACATAACCCATCTCAACGAGGATCTGACCGATTCTCTTTCCATCGGACTGCTTTTGAATGCTGAGAGCTTCTTTTAGCTGTTCTTCGTTGATATATCCCGCAGATACGAGCAGGTCACCTATGCGGATCTTTGAATTATCAGCCATTTTTACACCTCCGAATCTCCTGATTGATCAAGTGCATCCGTAAGGGAAGCCTCATAATCTGTGACATCAGCCATATAAAGATTGAAGCTGATCTTAAGCCTGACGATCCCCGGATCTTTGTATTCCATCATTCCGGTCTCTTCGTTATATACCGAGATCATGTCGACTTCTTCCCAATCAAATGAAGTGATGCGGACTGCATCTTTTGTACAGATGTCATCAATAAATGCCTGGCATGTTCCGCGGGAACCGGTAACGACCAGTGTGACGCCGACACACATAACACCGGATGATTGAGAAGATCTTACACTTCTTCTTGCAGCGTTGTACGGTGATAGCAGATCTGTTGAAGAATCCGTTAATTCCATGCCGGTATCGGCATTGCCGCTATATGCTGATTCATAGTATCTGTAAGGAGATTCTTCAACGGGACCGTCCGGCATCTTGATAGAGAGGCTCTCTGCGAACAGCCCGGACTCCAGTGCGTAAGAAGTGATCATCCTGTCAATGGCAGAACTGTCCATGACCTCATAAAAGCATGAAGTCGATTCATTCAGATCACTTACTGTTTTAGCATAGATAGCTTCGGCACTTGTGAGATTGATCAGTTTGTTCTTATACTGGCTTCTGGTAACTTCCGCCTGTTCGATCCTGTCATCAAGAGTAATGATCGACGATACCGTAGGCCTTATAAGGAACCAGATAATCGCGAACAGCAATGCTGCGAAGAGCACCAAAGCTATCGTTGTCTTATCTTTCTTGCTGAGGTTAGTCTGCATAGCCATATCAGTTTGCCTCCTCTTCAGTTACTTGTTCAGCGGATGGATCTCCGGCAGCAAGTGTGCATACCACGTTGATCTGCCAGCTCTTACCGTCGGAAGATAATGAATAGCCTGTATAATCAACGCTTTGGAAAATATCCATTGCCATAAGATCTGCAATATACTCATTGATATCTTCAACAACAGGTGAAGAAGCGGTTATGCTGAAAACCCCGGATGAAGCACTGTATGATTTGAAAGTGACACTTACATCGTGGCTGTTTGCAGCAGTAAGTATCTCAGTATTAATGGATGAATCCGGGACCGGATAAGAATTTATATTGTCAAGAAGGATGTCAACTCCTCCCTGTACGTTTCCGATCTCAGCCATGTTATCGTACATGGCATCATATTCGGCAATGTCAGATATAACATCCGGGTCGTTGATGTAGCTCTCGATCTTGTCAAGTTCTGACTGTTTAACTGTCTTGATGACAAGTGTAACTGCATAAGCAGACAGTACAACTACCAAAGCGATAATGAAGGGGACAAGGAGCTTCCTAAACCAGTTATCACCAGCGGTCTTTTTCTTGCTCTGCCTTGTGTTCTTTAAGATCGGAATTCTTTCATCTATCCTTCTTAGTCCTGATATAGGATATACATAGAAAGGGAAAGATGTAGGATCATTGGCCATCGAAGTGCCTGAAGGGGGCTGGACTATGGAAATATCAGCTGCGCTGTCTATATTGAGTATATCGTTGGCCAGCTGATTGACCTGGGCGTTGGTAAGTCCGGCAAACATAACATCTCTGATCGTCTCGGTGAGATGCTGTGCTGATATAAACTGCCTGATAGAAGATATCGATGCATAGATCTCATTTGCAAATTCAGGTGTTCCCGGAGCTGCAAATATTCTTGACGTGGAATCATAGTAATACTTTCCTTCGGAGAAGAAGATGGTTACCAATGACTTACCGTCAATGATCATGTAAAGAACAGTCTTACCGGCAGCCTGCTTTGTGAAAAACTCTGTGGCAAGCTGTACACCATTATGGATAGACTTGAGCTTGAGTCCTGCTTTACTGAAGATCTCGACGTATTTGTTTACAAAATCGATTTCCGCCGTCTCATAGATAACGTTCTGTGTTTTTGTCTTGTTGTCTTTAGAAACAACATACCATCCGGTTACAGGGTTTTGGAATCTTCCGTATTCTGACTCGGAAGTCTCCCTCTCGATAAACTCAGTGGTCTTTTTATCAGAAAGCAGCGGTGCATTCGACCTGTTAGCACGAAGCTGGGGGCTGTTGATGATAAGCGTTACTTCAGACTTCGGAAGCTTATTCATCTGCCAAGCCTGTTTAAGAGTCTCGATAACGATGTCCTGATCCATTACGACACCGTTCAGGACGGCTCCTTCGGGTAACGGAGCTGAGAAGAGCTTGGAGACCTTCACACCGTCGGAGACCGAAGATCCTGATGCTATCTGTATATTGGTATTTGACAGAAATACTACTTCAGACATTTGAATTAATTCCTTTCTCAGACTGCTTTATTTTATGATCCGGCCCCAATCGTTTGATAGGACTGATAGATAGGATAGATGACAGATATCATTATGAATCCGACTACAACAGCCATTAAGACGATCATGACAGGTTCGATATATGAAGTCAGGCGGACAAGAGCCTGCTTGGAGTAGAAATCGAGATCATTAGCTACCGACTCGAGCATATCACCGAGCATACCGGTCTCTTCGCCGACCTTGATGGTAGAAGGAAGCTTAGAGACAAAGCCGTCAACATTCTGCAGTGCGGAAGATAAGGGCATACCGCCTGAGACCTGTCTTTCAACTTCGTCGAACTGTGCTTCGATATACTTGTTGCCGATAGTACCGCGTGATATCTGAATACAGCTGTGGATCGGTATTCCGGCAGAATAAAGCGAACTCATCGTACGCGCGAATCTGGCTGAATAGATGACCTTCGTGAGTTTTCCCCATCCGGACAGTACTTTAAAGTGATCGATGTTATATCTGACCACCGGAATCTTAATGATGATCTTTCCGAAGATGATGATCAGGACTAGTGCGATAGCGAGTATGTACCACTTATTAGCTACAAAATCTGAGATAGCCATAAGTATTCTCGTCGGAAGAGGAAGAGAGGGAAGCGTTGCAAAAATGTCTTCAAACTGGGGTAAGACATATCCGAAAAGTATAGCTACTACTATGACGATCAAGACACTAAGGATCTTCGGATAAGTAAGTGAATTCTTAGCGGTCTGCTCTAACTGCGCTTCGCTCGTATATTGTTCTGCGAGCCGCATGCAAGTTGTATCCAAAGTACCTGATGTTTCAGCAGCTCTGATCATGAATATCAGAAGCGGCGGGAATGCAGGCTCCAGCTCTGCCATGGCGGAAGAAAGAGAAACACCCTGAACGATGCGGTCGCGGAGTCTTAGATACAACTGTCGTTCATAATCTGAGATCGATTCGTCATTAGCAATGATCTCAATGGCCTTAACGAGGGTTACGCCGGCCTTTATAAGAGTTCCGAGCTGTCTGCAGAAGTCAGCAAGCTTCGGCTTTTTGAGAGGTTTTAATGCCATATTTCTTGTAATAGGCTTTGCTTCCAGCAAAAGAAGTCCGGATTCACGGAATCTTCTCTGAAGATCTGTCTCGTCGAAAGCATCAGCTTTGCCTCTTACGATCTTTCCTTTACTGTCTTGTGCCTGATACTTGTATTCCGGCATATGCTAAGATC
The DNA here is from genome assembly GCA_024695565.1 of Saccharofermentans sp. The sequence goes on from JAILHX010000126.1 coordinate 17,812, forward strand.
CTTTCCGAAAATTATACAAAACGCTATCCAAGCTCAAAATTAAATAATTTGAGGGAATAATAAACCTCAAAATCTCCCTCCAAGCCTGCTGAAAGACCATTTTGGGAACCTGTATCCGTATAGACCACTTCATAAAGGCCGGTGCGGTACTCAAACTTCAAAGGACCTATGCTGTCATCGTCCCAGTCATACAGGATGATCGTTCCGTCGCACATGGACAGATCGGCGATCTTATCCTCAGCACCGCTTGCGAGTCCGTTGCTGCTGCCGGGGTCATATAATGAAACCATAGAGCCGTAATACTCGGTGCCGACCGCGATGAGAGCTTTGCGCACGTCGCGGGCTTCCTTGTAGGCTTCGCGCGCGCCGGAATCGATCAGGAACCATAGAGCCAAAATAAGCAACAATATAAGGACAACCATTGAAACAAGGATTATCCGTAGTATGTCTGCGGAATTGCTACGCCGGTAAAACTGCGTGCCTTCCACATGGGCTTCTGTGGCATTTATTTCTGACACTTGAAAGTCCCCCTTATATGAAAAATACTAACACACAATAAAAAGTTAAACTACTCAAAAGGGCTTGATTGTTACAATTTGGTAATAGAATTAACATAGAATTTATTATGCAAAGGTCTTTCGTGCGTTATAATTACGGTGAATAAAACTGTATCTTTCAGATCCTTTGAGTGAATGCTTTTTGGAGGAACCGTGAAAAGATTGTTCAGGACAGCCGATACTTACCGCAGACGTCGCACGAGAATGCGCGACGGCTTTACATTGGTAGAACTTATAGTAGTCCTTATTATTTTGGCTATCCTTGCTGCTGCCGGCATCTTCGTTGCTGTTGGATATATCGACCGTTCCAAGTTTGATCAGAATTCCCAGGATGCAATTACTATATACCAGACCGCTCAGGCTGTTTTGTCGCAGAAGATGTCAAACGGCACACTTGACGGATGGGTAAAAGGAATAGATGGTGTCAAGTCAAGTGCGGTCTTTACTGAAGAAGAGATAACAGATCTTGAGACAGGTGCAAAGGATGACCAGTCCATCAACAAGCGAGTGTCACTTACTTTTAATCCTGACACTTCTGCTAACCCTGAAGATAAATATCTTTATGATCTTTTATCAGGCTATTTCTATGATCTTTCGATCTTTTCAGGAACAATCTCTCTTGAACTTGATGTAACAGCCACATATGGAGAAGGCCAGGTTAATTACTCAGCAAAGGTTCTGTCAGCTTTTTACAGCAAACAGAATAATAACCCTGATGGCGGATGGGACGAACTTTGCATCGGTCGCGCCGCCGGTTACAACGGTTACAGTCTGGAATTCCCCGATCTTCCTTATGCAAAAGGTGATGATGGTTACAAGTACCGCCGTACTAAGAGTTTGGTCGGCTGGTTTAACGGCACTGCCGAATCAGTTTCCGGAGTATCTCCGGTATTTCTTCCCCAATCAAAGATCAATCTGCTTGAAGGTCATATCGTAGCAGGAACGGAAACAGGTTATCTGTTTAATCTCCGCAACGGTGAGACTCTTGATGTAGCCTGGGCGGTCTTTGACAAAGACGGCACGGCACGTGAGAATCACAACGAGAATATTGTTATTACATTAAAGAGTGCGGGAGGAGGAGTTCCTTCGCTTGAAGCTTTATATGGCAACGATACAAGTGATGCAATGTTTAAGGATGGGATCAGGCTTGTAATAACACCTGATAACTTAAGTGCATTCTTATCTTCTGTCGATGGTAAACCCGCTTGGGTTAAGACGGAATACGTTACGGGAATCAGGCCTGAGAACGGGTTTGCGATTACCAGGACAACACGCGAAGGATTTATAAATGTTGATGTTACATGTGGCGGAACATCTCTTGGAACTTATGCTTTCCCTATTTCGGTAACGGAAGTAACCGGCGACGGAAGAATAGGAACGTCCAGAGATCCTGAAGGTGATCTCGCATCCTACTATGAGTTCAGGCTCTCTGTTGACGCCATGATGGAAAGAGATGACGAGATATCTACTAATGTCTCAAAACATTTCAGCATAGACAGATTAACAGGATATGAGACTAATGATGGTCTGACCAGAACGATCCCGAGAAATATCTATGCGACATTGAGCGGCACCTGGAATTATTATGACGAATCCGGAGCTGCAAATTCTCATACTGTCACTGAAGGCGATCCTACATTGGCAGCCAGAGCGGTCGATGATCCGGTCTATCAGACTGAGATCTCCACAAACGGTAAACTTGTTTATAACTATTCGGTAGTTGAAGGCAGGGGAGCCTACGACGGTGAAGACAGCTTCGAAGGTTCTTTGACCATTACAGGTAGATGTGTCGTAAATACACTTTTCGGAGATCTGAATTACGGCAATTTTGTCGGTCAGCTTGTTTCAGGAACTGAGTGGGGTGCTACAGGCGGTAATGCTGTGATCACTTCTTACCGTCATCTTTATAATATCCGCAAGATCAATCAGAATAAGGTTGCAACGTTCAGGATCGCAAAGGATATCGATTGGTATATTCATAAGACTGTAGTGATCAATGGCGTTGTTACTGATCTGTATGACAGTGAAGTGCGCGTATTTACCTGCAAGAGTACAAACAGAGCATATTCCCCTGTCGATAGTGGCGCTTTGAAGATCGTATCGTTCCCGGCATTTGCAAAACTCTATGCCGGCCATACTCTTACTTCCGTATCTGACGCTTCCGCTAAGGCATATTCGATCAATAATGTCCAGCTCCGCAATGCTTCGTTCATAAAGAACTCGGATCAGGGTTATGCTCTGATATGTCAGAACCTGGGAACTGTCTCTAACATATATACTAATAATCTGAATCTCGTCCTTGCAGACGTTCCAAACGGCCGTGAGAGTGATTATAAAGGCGGAAATGCAGTTGCATCTTCCATTTGTCCTGACGGCGGTATAGCTCTTAATCAGACACAAAACATTAAGCTTTCAGATTATCCTGTCGGAGGACTTATCGGATCCAATAACGGCTTAGTCGGAAATCCTGATACAACAGTCGGTGATGACTTCAATACCGTGCAGATGAAGAACAGCATCGTCCTTGCCGGCGAATACTGGAATCATGGAAAGTATAATTATGGAACAGGTATAGTTATCGGAAAGAACATGGGCCTTTCTGCTGACAGTTCTGCTTACGGCGTTATCGAAGTAAGAGGCACGTTTGCCGTATCAGGTTATGTCTACACAGGCGGAGTCATCGGATGGAATAACAATGCCGATATCGACGCAAGGCTTATTGTTGACGGCTTTGCAGACGGAACATCTGAATTCACTCTTCCGAGACAAGCCAATATGGATACGAATATGACATGCTGTGTTACAGGTATGAAGTCTACAGGCGGCGTTATAGGTTATATCGAGAAGTCTAAATTCGGAACGGGCAGCTTAAATGAAGACAACCTGTTTACTCCTGCTGAAGTAAAGCGCAATGAGAACGGATCATTGTCATTTAACGATAGAGGAGATAATGAGTTTAATATCTTTGTAAATCTGCCATCAGATTCCCTCATCTATCAGAGTAATAACATCACTGAATTTGGTATCGGCGGTGCTATAGGATACTTAAGAGAATGTGACGGACAGTACCTGAGTATCCGAATAAGCAATGCTGGTAATGTAATTCTTACAACTAACACATGGAATTTCTGTGGCGGAGTAATCGGATGGGATAAGATGACTTCGACAGAGAGGATCTTCATTGATGCACAGAATCTCGAAGGTTCAAGGATAGGTTCATTATCTGATACGCAGAACTGTCCCACACATGTAGGTGGTGTATTCGGATCTGTTGAGGATCCCGCTAATAACCGAGTAATAGCTGTAAATGTGTCAAACAGTGGCACCATAGTTTCCACGACGCAGGGCAAAGACCAGGGTACTGGCGGTGTTTTTGGCGGTTTAGGAAACAAAGTGAAAACACAATTTTTGTTAAATGTTGTTAATGAAGATACATCTAAACTCATCGTTAACCAGGCTGGTAACGGAAGGAAGTACGGTGGTGCAGGCGGAGCTATTGGTGGCGTTAATTGGGAGGACGGCAACTCGTCATGGAATCCTGATAATATGCTTTTTGTTGAAAACCATGGAACGATATCTGGAAGGTGTTTCATAGGTGGTGCTATTGGTGCTTCATATAAGAACATGGCTGGACGCATCGATGTAATAAATGACGGTGCTTCGATCACTGCAATTCAGGATAATATCGGCGGTGCCATTGGATATACAGGTAATGGCGATACTGGCGATTGCAGGTTAACCGGAACGATCAATGTTATCAATAAGAATGGAACGCTTATCGAAGGCGCACAATATGTCGGCGGTGCTGTTGGAAGGATGAGCAGTATTGATTACGATTATTCGAGTCGTCAGGCAGGAAACATCAACGTCATTAATGATAATGCATCTATCAGCGGCACTTTTACTAGCTCACATGCCGGTGGTGCTGTCGGTTACATGTATACAAATAATGGAAGCATTATAGTTGAAAACAGGAATGAGACAATCATAAGAGGAGCTCAGTATCTCAGCGGTGCCGTTGCAAGTGTCAATACAAATAATGGTTATTGGATTGACGGAGTTTTAAATAAAGCAGAAATCATAGTAATAACAACGGATTCTTCTATTTTAGGTACGAATAAAAACGTAGGCGGAGCTGTCGGAATTTTCAGATCTAATGACGGCAATTCAGGTCATATCGAATCAACGCTTTCCAACAGCACCATAACCGGAACTGAGGATGTAGGTGGCGCAATCGGTCACGCAACAAAGAATAACAACAGCGGTACTGGTAATGAAGGTGAGATCATTGCCAATAACAAAGCAGGATCTCTTATCAGCGGTACCACTTATGTCGGCGGTGTTATGGGCAGCATGGGCAATAACACTGAAAATAATGGTAATATTACCGCCAATAACAATACCGGTGTTACGATTACCGCTTCAGGTAATTATGTCGGCGGTGTCGCAGGAAATGCTTACAAGAATAACGGAATAGTAACGGCCTACAACGATTCGGCGACAATAAAGGGCAATCAGTACACTGGTGGTGTCTTCGGAGCTGTAGCCAATGCCAATAATGACAATAACGGTACTATCAGGGCATACAATACTAATGCAAGCTTTAGTGGTACCGACAACAATATGGGCGGACTTATCGGATATACGAAGAGCGGTAATAACGGAACTCTTTATGTGGAAAACACTGAGTCGACTTTTACAGGTAAAGGCAACATCGGCGGACTTATCGGATGTATTGACAATACTGTAAGGATTGGCGGAACTGTTCAAGTCGTCAATTCCTCTCTGGAGGTAAATGCCACAGCCGATAATATCGGTGGTGCTGTTGGAAGTATGGGAAAGCCGGTCAGCACTATAGGCACTCAAAGCTTTATTATAACCAACAGTGATTCCGTGCTAAAGTCCATCGGAAGTTCAGTTGGCGGCGTCATTGGATGGGCAAGGAATATCGAAGTCAATCTTACTGTTACAAACGACAATACGTTAATCCAGGCACAGAGCAATGCCGGTGGTGTTATCGGTTGTTTTGAAGCTAATAGTAACACTTTCTGGTCTTCATTGACTGCCAACAATAAGAATGGGACCACGATAACTACTGACGGAAATTGCGCGGCAGGCGTTGCAGGTTGGCTGAAGAATACTTATGGTGGTACTTTTACAGCTAATAATGAGAACACGACTATCAGAGCAGGCGGAGACAATGCCGGCGGAGTTATCGGAAAACCTGATACCCCTACAGGACATCAGTTTGATGCAGTAGCCAATAATACGGCTGCAAATATTGAAGCCGGTAATACGAATGCCGGCGGCTGTATCGGTTTTTGCGGATTCCTGGATTACAACCAGGATATTACGGCTAATAATACTGATACAACTATCAAGGCAAATAACCTTGTCGGTGGAGCTATCGGAAGTGTCGGTAATGATAACACTGATGGTTCTGCTAATAACGGACAGATTATTGCCAATAATTCCGGTTCTCATATTACAGGAACAAATACCGGTGACAGTCATGTCGGCGGTGCAGTCGGACGTGTTTACAGGAACAAGCGCTTGATCTCGGCAACTAATGATTCTACAACGATCGAAGGCTATCAGAACATCGGCGGTGTTGTCGGTACTATTAACGGAGAGTTGTATAGGGATGCTTCGGTAGTGGGAAAATCAAGTAATAATTCTGCGATCAACGGCACAAATTATGTTGGTGGTGCAGTCGGAGAGTCAAATTATACCAACAACGGAACTATCACTTCTGAAGTGGTCAATTCTACGATATCAGGATCTGATAATTTTGTGGGCGGTGCAGTAGGTGCCTTTACGGGTAATAATATTGTTAACAATAACATAATAACTGCATCTCTCAGCGGCTCTACAGTTAAGGGTAAGAGCTATGTCGGCGGTGCGGTCGGAGATTTGAGGCAAAATAATTTTGAATCTTCGACTTGGCTTACAGGTAAGATCACTGCTGCGCTCGAGGATACTTCAGTTGTCAAAGCTGATTCGAATTACTGCGGCGGTGCTGTAGGAAATATCTATATCAATTACGGTGATATAGATTCGACGATCAGCAACTCATCAGTAACCGGAGCTGATTTTGTCGGCGGTGCTGTTGGCCGTGAGACAAATTATAACGAAGGTTTTATTACAGCAACATTGCAGGGCGGCACAGTCAGCGGAGGCAGCTTTATCGGCGGTTCTGTTGGTGCTATGCAGTTATTCAGCTGCTTTGGCGAGATGACAACTACTGTAAAGGGCGGCGTGACTTCCACAGTAACAGGTACAGGTTCATTTATTGGCGGCGTTGTCGGAGATGCAAACAGATGGAATTATACAAATAACCCTGTTGACCACACAAGTAATAGAGATGCATCGAAACACCATGGACAGAATGGAACACTGCATGATTGCGACGTAACAGATACTAACGGTGTAGCCAGACTTGAAGGTGACTCAGATGATAATACAAGACTCGATGTAAAGAGCACAGGTTCCGGTACTTCCGGCGTAGGCGGAGCTATCGGCATACTTCGTTCACGTGAGAAATCTGTCATTGGAACGGTTTATATGCCGGCGCAAAACAGTGACAACAGGCTGATCGTTTGTGTTGACGGTGCTGATTATGTCGGAGGCGGAATCGGATGGATACGCCCGTCTAACGCCGGCGGAGTGAATACTGCTGAAGAATTACTGAATTCTGAGATCAACAACCAGAGAATCGTTTTGGGTATCGAAGTTACACTCCGCCCCGAATCTCATGTTGCAGGAACAGGATCAAATGTTGGCGGTGCCATAGGCGCTGTTGAGACATTGCCTTCTTTCCTTACTAAGGAGATCATAGTCAAAACTGTAAGCGGTTCCCCTCTATCTGATTCCGGTGTAAGAGGATACAGCAATGTCGGCGGAGCTGTAGGTGCCTTTATCAACTGCGCACCACATTATTATGATCAGTATCCGGACTTGCCGCCAAACGTATTTACTGTTGATTTCAGTGCTGCTCCTTACAATGTAACAGCTGTATCTGATAACGTCGGCGGTGCTGTCGGATATATGTACGGTAATCTCGTCAGACGTGATATTGACGGCGACGCTTCGTCTACTGCAGGCGCCACTATTCCGCCATTTACTGTAAACCTCGGCAGCTCAAGTGTCAGATCCACAGCCGGATCTAATGTCGGCGGCGCGATAGGCAATAGCCAGATAAGAAATACAAACCCGAGTGATGCAAACCGTCCGATCTTCGGAGAAGTATTTACTGTTACTGTCGGAGGTACAATAAGCGGAATCAATAATGTCGGCGGTGCCATAGGTTTCAATACTTCGCAGGTCGGTAATCTTACTGTTAATGTTGATGAGACTTCCGGCATGATAAGCGGTTACCGTGCGATTGGTACAGCTATCGGTTATACAAAGGATAATTCAGCTATTAACTTTGCTGTTACAGGAGAGTCGAGAATATCCGGAACAACATATGTTAACGAGTATGAAGATTACATAGGCTATAAGGGCGACTTGATCCTCGTGTCAATTGCGGGCGCGACAGTTCAGGTTGAAGAGCTTGCGGATTATACATATACCGGCGAAGAGATTACGCCTTCTGTTACTGTAATGATCCAGGGCGATGATGGACAAACAGAACTTGAGCAGGGCAGGGATTATATTGTTATATATGAGAATAATATTGATGCAGGAACTGCAACGATCAAGATAATCGGAATCGGTAACTACGACGGAACTCTTGTGGAAACTTTTGAGATCGTAGGAATCGATATAAGTGGAGCTGCTGTTGTGATAACAGGCGATTATTCCTACACAGGAAACGCCATAACGCCTTCTGTTGCCGATATTACTGTTATGCTTGAAGACGGAACGGTTCTTAACCCCGGTGATTATACACTAGCGTTCGCTGATAACGTAAACGCAGGTGAGGCAGAAGTAACTGTTACAGGCAAGGCTAACTACAACGGTTCTGCAAGCGGCACTTTCACTATTGCACCTGTAAGCTTGACTGATGCTCAAGTTGTTTTGAATCAGGCTGAATATGATTATACCGGCGATGTAATAACTCCTGATATTACTGTCAGTTCAGGCGGGAGAACGTTATCATCTGATGATTATGTTCTGACTTATGATCCTGATAATATCAAACCCGGATCTGTAACTGTTACTGTAACTGCGGGTGAAAGCGGTAATTACACCGGTACGGCCGCTGCAACAGCTTCATTTACGATCAAGGGCGTAACCGTTACGTTCGATCCTGACGGAGGATCTGCTGTTGCTGTACAGCATGTAGTATCCGGCGGGACTATAACAACTCCTGAAGATCCTTCTAAGGACGGATACTTATTTGACGGCTGGTATCAGGGTGAGACAAAGTTTGATTTCACAACACCTGTCACAGAAGATATAACACTTACTGCAAAGTGGGTAGCAGCACATTCAGTTACTTTCGTGCTCTATGAAGATAATACTGATCCACTGCCACCGGTAGCAGACGGTTCCTTGGTTACAAGACCGGAGGATCCTTCGCGTGACGGATACAACTTTATCGGCTGGTATAGCGATGAGGCATTCACAACAGAGTATAACTTTGATGATCCTGTTACCCAGGATGTCATTATCTATGCGAAGTGGGATGAGATCAATAATACTGATGGCGGCAATGATGACGGCAACGGCTGATGATCTTACGAGATCCACAATAAGTTAAAGCAAAAGAAGCCGTTTTCGATGGATAAGCAAAGCGGTATACTCGAATCTTAAATATTGATATCTTTATGCGCTCTTTACAGTTTTAGGAGCTGCAAAGCAGAGAACGGTCTCACGGGTATAGATTACTTCAGATCCCTTTTTGACATCGACGCGGCATATGACCCATGTAGGGCAACCGTCACTGTCAAGACCTATTTCTTCGAACGTAAGATCTACAGTGAATTCGCGATATGTCGCATAAGGGAACGGATTTGTATAGTCGAAGCACTCGGAAAGGGATACAGGTGTGCTTGTGCCGCCTGTAGATTTGTAGTATCCGAAATGAACATAGCCGGCATTTGTGTCAGTGGTCGGGATCACCACGGAATCAACATCTTCCGAGAATAATCTGAAGATAGCCCTGTCGGTTATTCCTGATCCGTCCTGAAGCGTTGCATCGGTCTTGATATTAAGGTAAATTGAAGGATCTATCTCCGCATAAGAGAATATCTTCTCACAGTAATCAGACTTCTTTCTGAAGATAAGTACAGAACCGCCTTCGTCTATCCACACATCGCCTTCGCCAGTGATGTAAGAATCAGCACATTCGCTGCGCAGAGAGCTTATGACGGCGTCAGCAACAAGCTGGGCACGGCTCGTATCTGTCATGCGCGTGTAGATCCTCTCGATGGGCACTATGAGCATTATGCAGGCTCCGGCGAACATCGTCGTAAGAGCCATGGCAACGATGAGCTCCACGAGTGTCATAGCGATCTTTGATCTTTTGTTAAATCTTATTCGACGCATAACGGATTACCTGCCTTAATCTTCTGTGACCGGCATGAATACCGTATAAGCATTTCCGTCAACTGTATACACGTAAGGAATGATCTCTCCGGAATCAACATTTATCGGATCGCGTGATGTGACCGAAATACTATCTTCGGATGTTTTTGGATTTGCCGAAGAGAGCTTTTTCTGAAGGGCGATCATTGACTGGTCTGCGTCTTTCCTGTTGCTGACTGCTCTGACTTCAGCGTTAGCAGCATAGGACAACCCCTGCGCGAAAATAAGGAGCATAAGAGACAGCAACGTAAAAGCCACGAGGACCTCGACCATGGTCTCGCCTGATCTGCTCTTAAGAATAGACAAACTCTTCTTTAAGATCTTCATATCAGTATTCCCTCGTATAGTTCTTATCAGAACCCTTGTACTTTGCCGTATAAATGTAAATTGAGTTAGCTACATGAGCTTCGACGACCACTGTGTAGGTATTGCTGCCTGCATCCTTCACAATATTTGCTTCCACGCTCGAATTGGGAAGACCGGTATTTGTTGTCTTGGGTATCAACGTGCTGTCAGCATATGTATCAAGTCTGATGCTTCCATCCTTAACGATAAGCACATCAAGTGAATTACCGAGGCTTGTAGCCATCTCATAAGCCTGGTCGTCATAAAGCTGTTTATCTGCCGAAGCCCACAGAGCGCCTGTGGTAGTCCTTAAGATAATTACTCCGGTGATGATGATTATCGCAATGATCGTTACCAATACAATGCTCGCGCCATCGTTACTGCGAAGGATCGCAGATAAGCGTTTAGCTGAAGATGTCTTATTTCTGCACTTCATACCGGTACCTTAACATCGCACCAAAATAGCAAATAATTCTTATATAAGAATTTTAAACTTGAAACCCTTTAATTTCAATCTTGAAGAGCTTCATTTACAAACCGTTTGCAAACAAGGCCTTTTGCGGTATCGGGTAAACTAATTGTTACCCGGAAATGAATTGTGGCGGAAATGTGTTGAACTCGGTTCTGCAATGGTTTATAGTAAGACCATCAAGCAAGTCAAACACTTTTGACAAAACAAAACAAACAAACAAACTCACTTTTAGGGTGAACACAAAGGAGGTCACGCAAATGAAAAAGTTAGGTAAGTCAACAAAGAAGGGTTTCACATTAGTAGAGCTCATCGTAGTTCTCGTTATCCTCGCAGTTCTCGCAGCAATGCTCGTTCCTGCACTCGTTGGATACATCGACAGAGC
>JAILHX010000019.1 GCA_024695565.1 Saccharofermentans sp.
GCATCGCCGATGAGGGAGCTGGTTACCATTCCAAGGACGGGGGTTATTCTTTCTTCGGAAGAATCCACGGCCATGATCTCATCGCCGGCTTTGTTCAGCTGATCGATAAGATGGTAGCCAAAACGGCCTATTCCGATTACGAGTACGCTCTTCATATAATTGTTCCTTTCTGCCGGATCAACCGACCGCTATGTTATCTGCGGGATATTGTTTATTGACTGTTGATTTGCGTGAGATAGCGGCAAATACGAGTGTAAGGCCGCCTACACGTCCTGTGTACATTATGAATATCAATATGATCTTCGAAGCTGTTGACAGAGCAGGCGTGATTCCCATCGACAGGCCTACTGTAGCAACGGCGGATGCGCTCTCAAATATCGTTTTCAGGAACTCGATGTTCTCGATCTTGGATATGCACATAGCGCCTGTCATTGCCAGGATTATGTCGAGCATGAATACAGCGATGGCTCCGTAAACGGCTTCCTGTGTGATCCTGCGTTTGAACACGGCAGGTGCCTTCTCGTGTCTGAAGAATGAGAACATGGTGAAGAACAGGATGGCGACTGTTGTGATCTTCATACCGCCTGCGGTGGAACCGGGCGCGCCTCCTATGAGCATCAGGATGATCGTCATGACGACACCCGTGCCTGAGAAATTGTTGTAATCAGTAGTGTTGAATCCGGCCGTTCTCGGAGTGACCGCCTGGAACAGGGAAGCCAAAAATCTCTGATTGTCAGGAAGATCAGCGTATTCGCCGAACCACAGATAGATCATGGGGAACAATATAAGGATGATCTCCATTACGAGGATTATCTTGCTCTGCGTGCTGTATCTGTAGAACTTGAGGCCGTGTTTCTTGATATCCATCCATGTGAGGAATCCGAGACCGCCCGTAAGGATCAAGAATACGAGCGTGATAACGATCAGTGGGTGATCCATGTAAGGCATCATGGAAGAGAATTCACCGTGAGTACCGTTGAGGTCAAATCCTGCGTTACAGAAAGCTGATATCGAAGTGAAGACCGCGCGCCAGATACCCTTGAGCGGACCATATTCAGCGATGAATACGGGTGCCATGATTATTGCTCCTAAGAGCTCGAAAACAACGGTCCCGATGAAGATGAACCTGGTGTACTTCATGATCTCGCCGAGGTTCGGGGCAGAGACTGCTTCCATCATTGTGGTTCTGGCCTGAAGTCCTAATTTTCTTCCTATGATCCTGCTTAAGATGGATGTCATCGTGACAACGCCCATACCGCCGATCTGGATGAGAATGAGGATTACGAGCTGGCCGAACCAGGACCAGTGCGTCTGTGTGTCGTAAACTACAAGGCCAGTAACGCATCCTGCTGAAGTGGCAGTGAAAAATGCATCTATCACGCTGGTCCATTCACCCGATTTGGTTGAGATGGGGAGCATCAGCAGCAATGCGCCTATTACTATCATTACCACGAAGCCCAGAAGGATGGTCTGCGCTCCGCTAAGTCTGAAATGTTTCTTTCCGTTATTACCCATGTCGCTATTATAAATCTATTTTTATTTTTTTAGAAAGATATTTGTCCCATTAATCGAGAGCGAACATAACCCTTTATTGCTATAATCTCTTTAATCGATTTTTGGGAGATAAAAGCTTGGCAGACGATTTTAACAATTCAGAAGAGTTTTTCAGAGACTTGGAGAGCATTTACGGTCAGGGTCCGGATACTTATCAGGACCAGGACGCGGATGACATGCTCGAGGGCCTTAATAAGGAACAGCGAGAGGCTGTTACGCATTTGGACGGACCGCTCCTTATCCTTGCGGGAGCCGGTTCGGGTAAGACCAGAGTTATCACATACCGTATCGCATACATGATGAAGAAGCATAACATCGCTCCTTCATCCATTCTGGCGATCACATTTACCAACAAGGCGGCAAACGAGATGCGCCAGAGAATAGAGGGTCTTGTCGGAGACCGTTCAAAGTATATCTGGTGCGGCACCTTCCACAGTATTTTCGCGAGAATATTAAGAAGACACGCTGAGCTTTTGGGATATTCGCAGAATTTCTCGATCATTGATACCGACGACCAGCTTAAGCTCGTTAAGGATTCCATGAAGGAATTAGATATCGCAGACAGCCAGTTTAAGCCCAAGAGCGTGCAGATCGAGATCTCCAATGCCAAGAACAAGTTCATCAGCGTTGAGGAATACACGCTTCAGGCGGGCAAGGAATACTTCCTCGGTGTCGTTGCCAGGATATATAAGAGATATCAGGAGAAGCTCCTCGCCAATAACGCCATGGACTTCGACGACATCCTGGTCAACATGGTCAGGCTCTTAGAGCAGAACCCCGATATCTGCGAACTTTATAAGCAGAAGTTCAGATACATCATGGTGGATGAGTATCAGGATACGAACATGCCCCAGTACCGTGCGGTCATGAAGCTTGCTTCAGGCAACGGCAATATCTGCGTAGTAGGCGACGACGACCAGTCAATCTATTCGTTCAGAGGCGCGGATGTCAGACTCATCCTTAAGTTCGAGAAGGACTTCCCGGGCGCCAGAGTCATCAAGCTCGAAGAGAACTACCGTTCAACCAAGACGATCCTTGAGGCTGCCAACTGCGTTATCGCCAATAACACTAAGCGCAAGAGCAAGCATCTGAGGACCGAGGGCGCAGACGGCGAGAAGATCATAGTCATGAATTCCGATACAAGTGCGGGCGAAGCTGACTTTGTCGGAAGGACCATCAAGATGATGGCTGACAAGGGTAAGTTCAAGTATTCGGACTGCGCCGTTCTTTACAGAATGAATGCTCTGTCCCGTAACGTGGAGACTACGCTCCACAACATGGGAATACCGTTCAGGGTTTACGGAGGCATGAGGTTCTACGACAGAAAAGAGATCAAGGACATCCTCGCATACTTAAGGCTCATCAACGATACGAAGGATAACATTGCTTTCGAGAGGATCATAAACGTTCCGAGGCGCGGGATCGGCGATGCGACGATCGAGAAGATCAGACAGTATGCCCTGTCAGATAACACCAGCATGTTCGAAGTTGCCATGCATGCGTTAGATTACCCGGAGCTTGTCCGTGTCAGTTCGAGGATCTTGTCGTTTACGGATCTCATCAACCAGATGAGAGACAAGCTCAAAGAGAACGAGATGGATTTTGCACAGTTCGTCGACTATGTCGAGAATGAATCCGGAGTTATCGAAGAGATAACCGAACAGCGCGAGAAGAAGGGCGAGATAATCGACAGAGTCGAGAACCTCAAGGAACTTTTGTCTGAAGCTGCCGAATACGACAAAGCACACCGCGCAGAGCCCGTAGACATGGACACTCTCGAGATCGATGAAGGCGACGGATTTCCTGTTGAAGTAGATGATGATTTCTTCTTCGATACGGCGACTGCAGATACCACGGAAGGAATCTTAGGACTCTATCTTGAGAACGCTTCGCTCTTTACAGAAGGCGATGAATATACCGACACGGATGACTTCGTTAAGCTAATGTCGATCCATAGTGCGAAGGGACTTGAATTCGGCGCAGTGTTCATCATCGGTCTTGAAGAAGGAGTTTTCCCGAGCTACAGATCCATTCAGAGTGTTGAGGATACTGAAGAAGAGAGAAGACTCATGTATGTTGCGATCACAAGAGCCAAGAAGAATCTCTTCATTGTCCTTGCCAAGCAGAGAATGCTCTTCGGTCAGACCAACTGCAACAGACCTTCAAGATTCATCAAGGAGATCAATCCGGAACTTCTGTATCTCATGGGCTCTAAGAGGGAGACATCTCAGGATGCACCTCAGGGCGATACAAACAGGGAGAAGTCCAGGAAGTCCATCCAGTCTGCGATAAAGTCACAATTTACGAAGGATAAGAACAAACCTGCCGGCGCGCGCGAAGGACAGCTCGGTCCGGATGAACTCGTTAAGGGCATGAAGGTGGTTCACCCTAGGTTCGGAGAGGGAATAATACTCAAGGTCGAGCCCGTTGGCGGAGATGCACTCATCACGATCGACTTCGACGGTATGCGCAAGAATATGCTCGCCAACTCCTCAGGCCTTAAGAAAGCCTGAAGTTAACCGAGAATACGGCCTTTTAAATGTAGTATAATTATCCAATATGTTTATTAAGGAGGCTTTAGTTGATGTCAGATAATATCAGTTTCCTGGATCTTTATGCGGACAGCGTAGCCAGCATTGGTAAGTCGGATAAGATATCAGAGCCTTCCAGAGCGAAGATAAAGATGCTTCAATCACAGCGTGACTCTATCCTGAGCGTCAACGCTGCCAAGTGTTCTGCTTCAAAAGGCAGGACCAAACCCGAGAAGGACGGAGACGTCAGGAACTGTTACGAGAGAGACATGGGAAGGATCATTTATTCCCAGGCTTTCAGACGTCTCAAGCATAAGACACAGGTCTTCTTCAATCCCGCGAACGATCACATCTGCTCAAGATTAGAGCACGTCATTTATGTCGACTATATCGCTTCTACTATCGGAAGCGCTTTGAATCTCAATGTCGATCTCATCAAGGCTATCGCGTTAGGTCATGACGTCGGTCATACACCGTTCGGTCACAGCGGTGAGCGCGTTCTCAACAAGAAGCTCAAAGAGATCGATCCCAAGCTTTATTTCGAACACGAATCCAACGGTTTAAGAGTTCTCGAGATCTTAGAGAAGCACAACGGCGATAACGGATTAAATCTCACATTCGAAGTAAGGGACGGCATCATCTGCCACTGCGGAGAATACTATTCCGAGAGGAAGCTCATCCCCTGCAGGGATAAGACAGAAGAAGACCTCTCTTACCTTATCCCGAAGAAAGACCGCAAGGTTCCTGCCACGATGGAAGGATGTGTTGTCAGATTTGCCGATAAGATCGCTTATGTCGGAAGGGATATTGAAGATGCTTTGAGAACAGGCGTTATCGCAAGTGAGTTCGATCTGCCTGTTGCCGCAGACGTTATGGGAAGCTCTAATTCAGAGATCATTAATTTCCTCGTTCAGGACATTATCGAGAACAGTATGGATAAGGGCTTCATCATGATGAGCGATCACGCAGGAGATGCATTGGAGCACACCCTCAAGGAAAATGTTGCGAAGATCTATACAGCGGGCAAGGTTACTACTTACGAGAAGTACTGCGACGTTATGCTCGAAGGACTTTTCGATGCGTTCTACGAAGCAGTCCAAAACCTCGAGAAGGCTGAGGATTCCAAGTCTTCTTCCATCAGGAAGTTTGCCGAATTCGTTAAGGAACACCCTGATTACAAGGCAGGCATCGACACGCCGCTTCCGATCTACGTATCGGATTACATAGCAGGAATGACGGATTCTTTTGCCGTCAGCTGCTTCAACGAGATGTATAAGAGTTAATGGAGAATTGAATATGGATAATAAGGAAGAATACGGTTTTTTCGCGATGCTCGACCGCATGCAGTACATCGGCAGATGGGCACTGATGCGTAACAGCAGAACGGAGAATATCAAGGAGCACAGCTTCGATGTTGCGGTCATCGCGCATTGCCTGACTGTTCTTCACAATAAGTTCGAGAAAGATAACGAAGGAGCGATCCTGCCGGACCCCTATAAGGTTCAGGCTTATGCTCTGTATCACGACTGCACGGAGATCTTAACAGGAGATCTGCCGACACCGATCAAGTACCGCAACAAGGAGATCACCAAGGCTTACAAGGAAGTCGAGTCTGAGGCTGCGGCAAGTCTTGTAGAGCTTCTGCCGGAAGACCCTGAGATGAGAGCGGAATACTTGGAACTCCTCTGCCCTGTTGTTTCAACAGAAGAAGAGAAGCTCATTCACAGGCTCGTTAAGGCAGCCGATAAGATTGCTGCATACGTCAAGTGCTTAAGAGAAGAGAGCACCGGCAACGGCGAGTTCTCTGCAGCGAAGGAATCCACGGGCAGGATCATCAGGGGGATGAATATGCCTGAGGTCGATTACTTCATGGATCACTTCGTTCCTTCTTATGGTTACACATTAGATACGATCACCGGGAGGGACGCATAACCGATGTTCATAAGACGTCCCGAGTATTTTGCTATCGCGGCAATAGGCGGAGTTCTGGCTGTCGCTGCATCTGTTGTCACTGCCGTAAGTCTTGATACCGGCATCAGGGAACCCGACAGAAGGACAATGAATAAAGCGGACGATATCGTTGTCCGTGCATCTGCCCTCACGTCCAGCGATGAAGATGAAGTAAGGATCGCCAAGGCGCGTGTTGAAGACGGCCTCGTATCCTGCGGTGATTATGTTATCTCGGTAATGACTTCACCTGAGTATCTTCTGCAGGGTGTATCAGACGAGAAGTTTGCAACGGATCTCTGCACTGTCATTTACGGTGAAGCAAAGCAGGATGAGATCTCATATATTATGGAAGATCTTGAAGACAGTTCCAGGATCGTTGCCATAGACAGAGCGCTTTCTTCGGAGGACAAGAATCTCAGAGCGTCCGGCAAGCCTTCGGGAAGGGGATCCGTAATCTCTGATGTAAGCCTTGCGACAGTAAATGACACTGCAGGGCAATATACAGTCGGAATCAGAGAGACAGCAGGTTCATATACGGCAACCGGCGATGAAGTAAGAACTGACTTTTTTGTTGACGGTTCACTCTACTACGGTTATCTGAAGTTCAATAACAACAGCGGTGATTACCGCGAATTCGTACTCTCATGGGATACCGCAGACTGCTCTCCCGGAAGGCATGAAGTTTATGCGCTCTTAAGGAGCTCTGACGGCAGAGGGACCGTTATCTCGGGCGGCGAGATACTGATCCCCGAGAGGATCACCGTTACTCCCGGAAGCGTTGCCCAATCGAATATCCCTGCAGGCGAATACGCTTCCTGGTACATGATCGACTGTGGTGAAGATAACTGTTATATCAATTTTGCGGGTCTGTCTGATGACATAAGGGTATCACTCTACGACCTTAAGGGTGATCTCGTCGGATTTAACGAGAATCCCGGGATCCCGTATGCGATGCTCCGCGGAAGAAGACAGGATACACAGGCAGTCGCGGAAGAGACCGGTATTGCAGGCGTATCCAACTGCTATTACATCTGCGTAAGCCGTACGGGTTCATCGACGGATATCGAGAAGGAAGTCTGGTTTACCATGATCCAGGCCAACGAGTGCGCTTATTTTGACGGCAGCTACATGGCTGTAACGGGCGAGTCCGGTGACAAGGTCAAGCTGACGGATCTTAACAAGAACACATATGAAGTTGAGAGGTCTAAGGCCAACATCCTTCCGATCAACGGTTCTCTGTCATCGCTTTATGTCGCTGATGCTTCAACAGAGAACAACATCAAGATCTATCCTGATTTTGAATACCGCACTCATGATTATGCTTACTATACCGAAGGCGCGAAAAGCGTCGCCGTCAGATGCACGTCTCTCGAAGGTTATTCTTCTGTGATAAGCATCACTGCCGATAACTACGGCAACGTTACGAATCTTGAACAAGGTCAGATATATGAGCTTCCACAGGGCGAGACTGTTATCACATGCACAGTCACGAGCTTTGACGGAACGCCGAGCAATTACTCGTTATATTTCCTGAACGGTGACGATGCGGGAGATTTCAGTGAGAATACCCTGTCCAAATTTCCTAAGAGTTATTACAGCGGACTGTGGCTCATACATAACCTCAAACCCAATTACGTACTGACTCCTTACTATACGAATATCACGTTTGAGACCGCCTTAAGTGCTGAAGACAGCAGGGGCAGGAGCCTTATCCAGAATTCTTCTTATCCACAGTGGGTAAAGCCTAACAGCCAGGTCTACGATAAGCCCGACTGGATGGCTGCGAAGACTGACGTCGTAAGTTACTATCTTGATCCGAGGAACTTCTTAACACCTGATAGGATCTTTGCGTTTGAACTTCTGGGATTCGATCCTGCAGTTCATACGGTTGACGGTGTCAGGGAGATCATCCGGGGTTCGTTCATGGATAACGATCCGACATATGATTACGCGCAGATCATATACGATGCAGGACAGGCTGCCGGAGTATCTCCATATTTCCTCGCGAGCAGGATCATACAGGAGATGGGTTTCAACGGTGAATCCGCACTCTGCAGAGGTGATCTCACCGGTTACGAAGGATACTATAATTTCTATAACATCGGAGCTTACGCTACAACCGAAGAAGGTGGCGCGGTTATCAACGGTGCCAGATATGCCCAGTGGGGCAGAGACTGGGAAGAACAGGTGATTACCGAGACCGAGGCAGGTTATCTGCTGCCGTGGACTTCTGTTGAGAGAGCTATCCAGGGCGGTGCCATCTGGATCGCAACGGGTTACATCGACAAGGGACAGAACACTCTTTACTTCCAGAAGTTTGATGTCCTTGATGACGGAACGGAAAGATACAATCACCAGTATGCCCAGAATATCCAGATGGCATATTCGGAAGGCATGAGATATTACAGAAGTTATGATGCGATCGGCATGACGGATGCTTCATTTGAATTTATAATTCCTGTATATGACGATATGCCTGAATCTTACGGGAGCCTTCCTGAATGATGAGAAAGCCTGACAGAAGAGTCATTAGTTCTGCCGCAAAGGTCTTTATGACGGTTGCGGTATTTGTAATGACTGCTGTTACAAGTCTTTCTTTTCTGAATAACACAAAGGCAAACGCTGATTCCGAAGTAACCGTATCTGCAGTATCAACGAAGACAGATGTGGGTCCGGGAGACCTCTTGACCATCAATGTTGTTGCGAATTCTTTCCCGGGCATTACCGAATTCGGTCCGATAGTTTTTAATTTTGATTTCGAAAAGGCTGAATACGTATCGTACGAACAGGGCAAGGATCTGTCGAATTATCTGTTCACCGAGACGCAGACAGACGGTGTCGTAACCGTAACGGGCAGCGACCAGATGATGGGCATCAGTACAGACGGAAGCGGTGATGAAGTTACTACCGCATCTTTTGAATCAACAGAGAACGTCATCCTGTTTACCATAATGATAAGGATCAGACCTGAGGCATCCGGCGACATCAACTGCTGGATATCAGAAGTCGGAGAGTTTTCATCTCCCAATGAGACGGTAACGGCAAAGATCGGAAGCGGTGTTACTCTTCCGATCAATAAGAGCGGCATATCTTCTGATGCCACAGTTGCGATCCTTAAGGTAAGAGAGTCAACTATCACTCCGGAATTCAACCGGAATATTACCGACTATACCTGCTACGTTGAGCGTTCCGTTGAAGAGGTCCAGATCAGCGTTACTACAACAAATCTCTGGGCTGCAGTTGTAATCGAAGGAACGCAGCAGTTAAGTCTCGGTGAGAATATCGTCACGGTTGATGTTACTGCCCAGGATGGTGTCAGTCACATGCGCTACACGATCCACGTTATACGTAAAGAGAGTGATATTCCGGATAACGCTTCTCTAGTCGATAAGAACGGCATTACATATACGTTCCTTGATTCACCTGAAGATCTAAGCGTCCCTGACGGATTCGTCCAGACAACGGTCTACATCAACGGATACAGTGTTCCTGCTTATGTTAAGGACGGCGTATCAAGTGTTCTGATCTACCTGTTTGACGGCACGCAGTCACCCGGCCTTTATTTTTATAACAGCACTACGAAAACGATACTTCCGTATGACCCTGAGAATACCGTTATCGAGACATCCAAGGTCCTTAAGATGTCGGAAGTTCCGGAAGGTGTTTTCATACCGGATGAATTCAGACCTGCTGAGTTCAATTACGGAAGCATGGTTTTGTCTGGTTATGTAAATGCCGAAGGCGATTTTATCTGCTATCTGCAGGATGAGAACGGGAAAGCCGATTTCTATTACTTCGATTTTACTGACGGTTCGATCAGCCTATACAGATTTGCGGACAAAAAAGCCGAGATTTTGTATTCGTATCTGTTTGACGTTTTCCTCGTTATTGCTATTATTGAGGCGGTCATTATTACTATTACCGTTTATATAGTAAGAAGAATGGTCTCCGGCAGAACGAATCCGAGACC
>JAILHX010000062.1 GCA_024695565.1 Saccharofermentans sp.
AGTTTTGGAAGTTGGCTGCGGCGGCGGAAGAAATGCGGGTGAACTGGCCAAGAGATACCCTTCGGCAAAGGTTACCGCAATCGATTATTCCGATGTGTCTGTAACTAAAGCAACGGATTATAACAAAGCTGTTATTGAGGCGGGAAGAATGCGGGTGAAGCGAGGCGATGTATCCAATCTGCAGTTGCCGATAGATACATATGATCTTGCAACAGCTTTCGAAACAGTATATTTCTGGCCTGGTCTCGAAAAGTGTTTTGCCGAGGTCTACAGAGTTCTTAAACCCGGCGGTGTTTTCATGATCGTTAACGAATCAGACGGAATGGATGATGCAAGCCTTAGGTACGAAAAGATCATTGACGGAATGAAGTGCTATACGATCGAACAGATCGGAGCAGCGCTTAAAGCCGCCGGTTTTTCTGAAGTGACATCTGACCATTATGACGGCAAGCCGTGGATAACGGTGATAGCGGTTAAGAACTGAACGCAGGGAGGGTAAGATGCTTTTAACTATATTTCTTGCAATCGTATTTTGTGCGGCAATAACGATCATGCTTTTTTCTGCCGTTGTATTAGTCAAGGATAAGAGGCTGTTTTCGTCTGCTCCGAAGGAAGCTTTGGAGCTTGTTATTGATAGAAAAGAAGAGGAGTTTTACGGGGCCCGTAAGATAGGCTGGACCTTAATCATAATGAGCATGGTCATGATATTGGGCATTGGCGTAATCTCCATTTGGGACGGATTCAGGAGTGACTTTACATTCTGGCAGTTCTTCCTGAGATTTGTTCTGATTTTTACGATATATAAGATCTACGATATGATCTTTTTTGATTATTTCTTGCTCTGTAAATACCAGTTCTTCCAGACATTTACGCCTGAGGTAGCTCCCGTATATAACAACAGGAAATACGGTTATAACATTAAAAGTCAGCTGCTGAAGCTTATCGTCATATTTCCGGCGGCATCTGCAATTGCAGCCTGGGTTTGCACGCTGTTTTAAAACTATGAATATTTATATTGTATTTGGAATCTTTAGGATCATAAGCGGGATTGCTGCAGTTTTCGCAGGAATCCAAGTAGTTTAGGAATTGATAATATGCGCACCGACAAAGAGTACAAAGATCTGACAATAAAAGAGTTTACGAAAGCTGCCTCGGTATATGAATCCGGCAATTCCGGAATATATGAGATCTGCAAAGATGATTATCCCTATATAGCTTCAGAACTTGAGAAAGAGGATTACCTTGATCTGCTCGACTGCGGATGTGGTACAGGTCCCATGATCTCCTTGCTGTACGAAAAGGATCCGTCCAAGCATTACACGGGCATAGACATCACACCCAAGATGATCGAGGTCGGAAAAGCCAAAAACCTTAAGGGTGTTAATTGGGTCGTCGGTGACTGTGAGAATCTTCCTTTCGACGAAAACAGTTTTGATGTGATCATATGCTCCAACAGTTTTCATCACTACCCCAATCCTCAAGACTTCTTCAATAGTGCATACAGGGTGTTGAGACCCGGTGGAAGGTTGATATTACAGGATTATACGGCATCCAAAGCCATGCTCTGGCTTATGAACCATACAGAGATGCCGCTCGCAAATCTTGCTGGCCATGGCGATGTTAAGGCCAGCTCATTAGATGAGGTAAGAACATATTGCAACAATGCTAATCTTAAGGTCGAGAAGCTTAAGGCAGCAAAGAAATTCAGGCTTCATCTCGTAGCAAGAAAGTGACAGCGGTTATAAAGAGGCATAATACGCTTGAATGAATTGACAGATTTGTGGAGCGTGCGGTCGAGATGAACCTTAAGGAGATACGTCTTCTGATGCCAGCGTATTTGAGAAATGCGGCCGTAAAAGGAGCCTGCATCCTGGTAATAACTCATGATCAAGAGTTTATCAATAACGTGGCAGATTCAGAACTTGCCATTGCCGGGGATTACTATGCAGGGGATAACGGAAACTTTTAATGCTTCTCTAGTCTTATGATCCTGTCACATACTAATTGAAGGAACTCTGTATCATGTGTAACGATTATTATGGTTTTGTCTTCAGAAGAAAGCTTCTTCAAAGTTTCCTTCACGGCAATCATACTCGCGAAGTCCAATCCGGATGTGGGTTCGTCAAGCAGTAATATGTCTTTGTCTGAAGCTTTACAGACAGCCAGGGCGAGTCGTTGTTTCTGACCGCCCGAAAGGCTTTGAGGGTGACGTTCATTTAGATCGTTTAACAATGCCTCGTTGAGCAGGTCAGTTGCTGATTCTTGGGTAATTCCAGGATTACCCAACATGCATTCATTTTCGCAGGAGTCTGCAAACAACTGGTAATTTACATCCTGCGTTACCATTCCGAAATGTTTTCTTCTTTGCTTAGGGTTCATTTTCTTTCCGTTTAATGAAATAACGCCTGATTTTTGTTTGGAAAGACCGGCAAGGGTGCGGAGCAATGTTGTCTTTCCGGCTCCGTTAACACCAGTAATGCCCAGGATCTCACCTTTGTTCACATATAAATTTAATTTTTCCTGAACAATATGGCTCTTATAAGACAGCGTAAGATCAGACGCTTCGAGATGTTTGTTCGCAGATTTTCCGTTATGAATGTTGTTTGAAACACTGCTGCTGCAAAGTTCACAAATACCCAGTTCTATGCGTTTGCTTTCGGATATTCCGAAGAAATCATCACCTCTCATGATGTTGTCGATGCAGCCGTTTCTCATATATACAACTCTGTCAGCTATGCCATTGAGCCATGATATTCTGTGTTCTGCGATTAAGATCGTTTTGCCTTTAGCTTTCATTTTAATGATTATATTCCGGATCTTGGTTATGGAATCAGGATCCAGATTTGCTGTCGGCTCGTCCAGAAGAATAACAGGGGTATCAGAGATATAGGCTCCTGCAAATGCAATCTTCTGTTTCTCACCACCGGATAATTCGAACATGTTTCGGCCGGTAAGATCCTGAAGCTTTAATTCAGATACTGTCTTGACTAATCTGTTATCAATAATGTTGACGTCAATTCCCTGATTCTCAAGTGAATATACAATCTCGCTCTCAACATCTGTATTGAAGAATTGCGATTTTGGATTCTGGAAAACACTGGATGTGACTTTGGCAAGTTCATACATTTCAGTTTTCTGAACTTCAAGACCACTGACAATAACTTTGCCTTCGGATATTCCGGGAATGAGGTGAGGAATAATGCCGTTGACACTTCTTAGCAGGGTGGATTTGCCGCAACCTGATGATCCGCAGAGAAGAACGCATTCACCTTGGTTAATGGTGATGTCAATATTATGAATTCCTGACTCTCCGGCTTCTTTGCCATATGTAAAACTGTAGTTCTCAAAAAGTATCATATTTACCTCATATAGCTTGCGACAAAACAATAAACTGTTATTGAAAGAACGATAAAAATAACGGCATAATCCTTGAATCCCAGAGGTTTATAATTTCTGCAGGTTGGTTTTGCAGGATTCTCGATACCACGGGTTACTGCTGCAGCGGATAATTCATCAGAACTTTTAAGTGATGAAACAAAAAAGGGGACAAGATAACATTCAAGCTTCTTGGCCAAACGGACAAACGGATTCTTTATTCCTCTTGTTACGCTCCGCATTCTCATCGCATCACGTATGTGAAGCCATTCTTCTTTCAGCGTCGGTATATATCGGATTGCTACGGCAACAGGTACAGTGACTTTCCTTGATATACCCATTCTTGTAAAACTGGCTGTCATCTCGCTTGCTCTCGTGTTCTTGTAAAGAAGAACTATGCTCATTACAACCGGAAAGAAACTTCTGATATTTACTACAGGCAATGAGAGGAGCATCTCGATAACATCCGGAACAACAGGGAAAAGGATAAACTGTATTCCGCACAATATGGCATATGATATCAATAGCTTCGGCATAAAACTCCCCTTTTTTGAGAGCAGCTGAAGAAATACCAAACCTGCCATGATGCATAATTCGACCACAATGTCAGAGTTCATCGTGGCCCAGGTGGCAGATAATATGGTCAGAAGAATATAAGTGCGGACATCAAGCTTCATATCATACGATGCCGGCTTTCATCAAATGTTTCTTCATTATGATCTTTCCGAGCAGGATACCTATAAAAGTCATCAGAGCTGTAGCGATTATTACTGCAATCCATAAGGGTTTGATGTAGTACATGTTTCTCATCTGTTCCACGACTGTTTCATTAATGCCATGTTCCAAAGCTGCATCGCAATAGTGATCAGTAAAGATGAAATTTTCTGCCATGCCGATTACAGACATATAGAGTGTGTACACAATGCCTGAAATGGTGATCAGTTTCATGTTTGTGCGGTTCTTTTTCAGAATCAGTTCAGCCAGTAAGGCAAAAGTGAGCGCTCCTACCGCGCCGATTATTCCTTCTACGACTCCGCTGGCAAAAAAATAGATACAGGGCACGATGGTAAATATTAGTATTGCTCCGAACTTTGGAACTTTGCATGTTACGATCACAAACAGTATTCCGACGAAGAATGAAGCAACCGCGCCGTAGAACAGCGCAGTGTATCCGGAAATGTTCATGACAGATGAGAGGAGCATTCCGACCATGTTCATCAGGCTCAGTATTCCGCATGTTATATAATCTTTAGCTTTCATTTTCTGCTGTTCATTCATTCTCGTTTCCTCCTGAGATCATCTGATACGCCAGCTGCCGGCGTGATTTTGTTCATTCCATAACTTTGCATAGATACCTTCCTGGGCAAGGAGAGAATTATGATCTCCCTGTTCAGCGATGTGACCGTCATCCAGCACAACTATCTGATCGGCATTGCTTACGGACTGGAGTCTGTGAGCTATTACGATTACTGTCTTATCTTCAACCAGGGCTGATATGGCCTGTTGTATCAGGACTTCGTTCTCCGGATCCAAAGACGATGTTGCTTCATCTAAAAGTATTACCGGTGAATCTTTGAGAAGGGCTCTGGCTATGGATATTCTTTGTTTCTCACCGCCGGACAGTGTGGATCCGCCTTCGCCGACCACGGTGTCATAGCCGTTAGGCAGAGACATTATGAAATCATGACATGCGGCTCTTTTGGCGGCTTCAACAACTTCTTCGTGTGTAGCTGAACTTCTGCCCATCCTGATGTTGGCTTCTATGGTATCCCTGAAAAGATATACATCCTGGAATACCATGCTGATATTACTAAGCAGTTCTTCGGTAGAGATATTTTGGACCGGTACACCACCAATGGTGATCTCGCCTGAATCTGCATCCCAGAATCTTGCAATTAATCTGGTTATGGTTGATTTTCCTGATCCTGACGGTCCGACAAGTGCTGTTACGCTTTTCTCGGGGAAGGAGAGGTCTATATGATGCAGAACTTCTTTGTTTCCGTAACCGAAAGATACATCTTTAAACTCGATGTGTGTTCCTGTCGGCTTGATGCCGTTGTCATTTTCGGGCAATGGTTTTTCATCAAATAATGCTCTGATACGCTTTCCGCTTCTGGTGGTGCGTGTAAGATCTGCAATAAAGGTGAAAAGTGAGAGCACAGGATCATAGATCGTCAGTGTCAGCAGCAGGAAGGCGATGTAGTAAAACACCTCGAGATTTCCTGACATCATGAGAATTGCACCGATGAACATTACGAGCCCTATGCCGCAGTTTAATATGAATCTTCCCAGCATGCTGACAGGGGCTGCTGCACGCGTCTCGATGGCAATAGCGGCCTTGCGCTGCTTATCCAGTGTATTTTTTAGTGTTTCGAAGTGATCTCCTGACATGTTAAATGCCTTAAGCGTACGGATGCCGCCGACATATTCTAGTATTCCGGAAGATGCCTTCTGCTGCGAACTCTGAAGGAGAGCGCCTTCCTTTTCCATTTTCTTCATTGACATAAAAGCAAAAGGCAATGCCAGAGGGATGACAATAAATACTGCCAGCATCATCCTTACGTCAAATGCAGAAAGAACTATTATGGCAAGTGAGAATCTTATAAGAATTGTAGCAACCTGAGGGAGTATCTGCTGGGCAAATGTCTCTATCTCCGTATAATCTCTTAAGAGTACTGTGGAAAGATCTCCGGCATCTCTTGCGGAAAAGAAACCCATGCTAAGTTTTCGCAGATGTTCACCCATTTCTATTCTGGATGTTTTTGTCGTTCCGGCAAATCCAATGCAAAAATCAAGATATGATTTTTTGCGGATAAACAGGTATCCGATAAATTGTGCGATCAATACTCCGGTCAGTATCCATATTCTGTTTACTGGAAGCTCCATAAACGGTGAGGCAACAGGTATCAGGAGAACATATACAGCCATTACAAGAACTGCGTAGGGGATAGAGACAACAAAACTGTCAAACAGACACCAAATCAGCAGTTTTATGTATTTTCTTGTCTGACCTAAGGTCATCGTATGGAACCAGTCTCTGAATCCGTTCATGCAATAACCTCCTCTCGTTTGATGTTCCAACGGTCTCTTCTGTCGTTGGCATCGACCATTTCTTTATATTCATTGCAGGTGAGAAGAAGTTCTTCGTGACTTCCCTGACCGATCAGATGACCGTCCTGCATAACGAGGATCCGGTCAGCATTTTCAATGGTCTTTAATCTGTGCGCAATTATCAGAACTGTCTTGTCTTTTGCCAGATTTACGAAAGCTCTTTGAATCTTTGCCTCGTTCTCCGCATCTGCATATGCAGTTGCCTCATCAAGAATAACGATCGGAGTGTTGCGTAAGAATACGCGGGCAATTGCTATTCGCTGTTGCTCACCACCTGAGAGATAAACTCCGTTTTCGCCGAGAATGCTCTGATATCCGTTTGGGAGTGCCATTATGACATCGTGTATTTCCGCTGCTTTGGCTGCTGCGATCACCTGCTCCAAAGACATATCCCTGCTGCCCATCCTGATGTTGTTTTCAATCGTGTCGTTGAACATGAAGCTTTCCTGGAATACATATGAGACAAGTCTGGATAATGTATCGGGAGAATAATCCGGCAGGGGAGTGCCGCCTATCGTTATTTTGCCTTCCTGTGGATCGTAGAATCTGAGAATAAGGCCTGCCAATGTGGATTTTCCGCCGCCGGAAGGACCAACAAGTCCTGTTACAGAACCTTGTTTCAGTTCACATGACAGCCCGTCTATTGCCTTCGTGCCTTCTTCGTATGAGAATGAAACATTCTCACATTTCACATCAAAATTAGCAGGCGTGTCTGCATTCCCGCTAGGAAGTTCTGTTTCATAAAGGATGTCATCCATTCTCTTGACACCTTCGTTTATTCTTCCCGAAAGTATGACCATCTGCATCATATTCTCCATTG
The DNA here is from genome assembly GCA_024695565.1 of Saccharofermentans sp. The sequence continues at coordinate 7,307 of JAILHX010000062.1, forward strand.
GATCTTTAAGACCTGTTCCGACAAGAAGGAACAAAAGCACAATCGGCAGATAACCGATATATGATTCAGCATTCAGGAGGATATATGTACTTGACGGAAGAAGGAATAATAACTG
>JAILHX010000068.1 GCA_024695565.1 Saccharofermentans sp.
TGTCCTCATTACAGCTTAAGACTCCTGAACTAAAAGAGCTGTCAAATACAAAAGGATCTTCAGTAGTACTGCTCGACAGGAAATATGGTGTGTACCAGTTGGTATCGATAACAGTCTGTGGCGTCATGGTGTCGAGATCGAACTTCATGATATTTCCGAGTGAATCGATCTTACACATATCGCCATTAGCGGTTACAGTGTATTCACCGATGTTAAATGAATCATCACCCGTATTCTCAAAAGCATTCTTCCCCTTAAGCTGCCCGTTGTTAATATCGAATTCCATGGTAATGAGTTCGCCTTTTTCATAGCCAACCGCGAACATGGTGTCCGTGCCTTTGTCTATTGAAAAACTGTCAAAGAACGAGACGCTTAATGCCGACAGATCAAATTCCGTTACGATCTCATTATCCTTAAACAACAGGAGCTGCCAGCTCATCATGCCGCCGTTATAATCATCACTCAGTATCGCAACTGCATATTCACCTACATAGCTGATACTAAAAACACCTGCTCCGCTATGCACTACCTTTTTTGTTTCTTCGTTGAAAAAAGGTTTCATATCCGTAACTTCACCGGTCACGGCATCAACAGTAATAAAAGCATAATCCGGTTGTACTACACCCGAACCATAATGAACGACTGCGTTGATCTGATTTTCTTCGGAATCAACAGCGATTGAATAAACGCTTGTGAAATAGACGCTCTCCGGATAATCGATCGTTTGATGGATGACATTGTTTCCATCTAAATCATAGACATCAAGGATCGTCTTTGAAGAACCCCACATATCATTGGAATAGCAATACACGGAATAGATCCTGTCTCCGCCGGCTGATATAAGGTTCGCCCCAAGCTGGGAACCGGGTTTCAGATCCCTTGTAATCTCGAACCTGGTTGTCTCATACCACGGATCATCTGCTTTTACCACATTGGAACTCTTCTTGCCTGACGAACAAGACATAAGCATAGGCATCAAAACAATGATAGCCATAGAAGCTGCCAGTAATCTGAATTTACTCATATAAAATTCCCCAAATATTAAATTCCTAAAATCCCACTAACATAATACAACCACTTCGTCACAAAAAACAACTTGTAAATATAAATTAGCACTCCCGTTGTCAAGATTTCTTTACCGGATGATATAATTACTTTATCTGAGGGCAGCCTTGGTTGTTTTTTGAACCGGAAGCAACCACTTTCTAAGTAGATGAATATGGAGAATAGGAATTATGTATGATCAGCAGAAAAAAGAAGCTTTGATGGACATGTCAAAGGAGATCAAGTACAGCGCGGTTCATGTGGATTTCTTATCCGATCGCGATGTTGAGATACTGACCAAGATAGGAATTCCCGATTCGCTGTCGCCCTATATTGATATTGAATCAGAGGAGAAATTCGGCGGCTATTCGCTTTTTGACAGAGTAAATATCTATGAGAAGTATCCGCTGGATAATGAAGCATTTAAGGGACTGTGCCTGATCGGCAGATGCGGCGACGGATATATCGTTATCACAAGAGACGGAGAAGTAAAGTTTTTCGCTGTAGCTACAGGAGAACTCTTGCCTATTAATAAGTCATTGGATGCATTCCTTGATTGCGCATATGAGTACTCGCAATTTGTAGATTCGATTCAAGAGAAGTACGGAGACGGAGCTTATATTGACGGCGAATATTCAGAAGAAGATGTCGATTCGCTGAAAGATGCTCTTAGCAAGATTGATGAGACGGCTGTTGAAGAAGGTTTTTGGGCAGACGAGTTAGTAAATCTCATAGACAGTATCGAGAGCTGACTTGCCAGATTGATTATTGGGAGGCGCATATGATTCCGACATTTAAGTATCATCCTGATCCGATTTCCACCAATGCTTTTACGCAGGGTGAACCCCAAACATGTGAATGCTGCGGCAAAGAGACTGAGATATGGTATTCTTCACCTTTCTATTCAATCGAGAATGTAAAATGCCTGTGTCCTGAGTGCATTGCTAACGGAAGTGCTGCCGCAAAGTTCGACGGAGCATTCCAGGATGAATACAGTGCCGATGAAGTATCAGATCCTGCAAAACTCGATGAATTAGTTCACAGAACTCCCGGTTATCGCGGCTGGCAGCAAGAGTATTGGCCCGCACATTGTGATGACTATTGCGCCTTTATAGCATATGTAGGATGGGACGACTTAGTTAAGACGGGCATAGATAAAGAGATAGAAGAAACATACAAAGACGGCATCGGCGGATGGCCTCTTGAAGAGGTAAAAGAAGGTTTGACCATCGGCAGCATGGAGGGTTATTTGTTCAAGTGTCTCCATTGCGGAAAGCATATTCTGCTTTTTGATTTTGATTGATTCTCTCACATACTGATCTGATCAATCGGAAGAACGAATCAACTTATGCTCATACACCCTATTGCGCCTGTTTTTGACAGCGAATCCAAAGTTCTTATTCTCGGAAGTTTTCCTTCTGTGAAGTCCAGAGAAGAGGGGTTCTTTTACGGGCATCCCCGGAACCGGTTCTGGAAAGTCACTTCAAACGTTTTTGGTGAGGATATCCCCTGCTTGATCGAAGAGAAGAAAGCTTTTCTGCTCAGAAATCACCTGGCCTTATGGGATGTGATCGGTTCATGCAAGATAGAAGGTTCATCTGATTCAAGCATCAGGAACGTAACCGTCAATGATATTTCCGTCATATTGGATCTAGCTGATATTAAGGCAATTTACCTTAACGGCAGGAAAGCATATGAGCTCTATCAGAAGTATCTGTATCCTGTGACCTGCCGGGAAGGAATATGCCTGCCTTCGACAAGTCCTGCAAATGCCACGTGGCGGCAGGATGACCTTATTAAAGCCTGGAGCGTGATCGCGGATTGATCAGCGGCCTTCACTCCTGAAGTTTCCGGGCGACATGCCGGTGTGCCTGGCAAACTGTCTGCAGAAATGCTCGGTGCTGTTGTAGCCGCAGATCTCGGCAATCTCTGATATCGATCTTGAAGTATATTTCAACCGGTCTTTTGCAAGACCGATCCTCGCACTGATCACATCATCGATGGGACTTATGCCAAATGTCTCTTTGTAGAGTGTCTGAAATCTCGTCCTTCCCAGATTGATCCTCGAAGACATCTCTTCGACGTTCCAGTCAAGTTCGGGGTGGAGCATCATATCGCGTCTTAATTCGAGAAGCTCGTGGTGGTAAGGTCTGCTCAAAAGATCAATATTCTCATCTGACAGTTTTGCAAAGAGCACCTTAAAAAGACAGAGCATCTCAGGGTTATCCGGACCCTTCTTTGCGTTGCTCTCCCACGCGATGAGCTTAAACAGATTGTGCACGAATTCAGGATCTCCCGGCGAGAAAGGTTCATTTGTCACCGGGAAGTTCTTGATGAATTCCTCATCGGTATCAAACCTGATCCAGTCGTTCTTATAAGGCTCGCCCGGCAGTGAACTATAGTATTTTCGGTGGCCCGGAGTAAAGAGTATTACCGATTTGGCCGGGTACTGACGAAGCTCGCCATTTACCCAGAAGAGAGCGGGCGTGTGAGTATAAAGCATCTGATAACTCTCAAAGCCCGTTCTTCCAAGATCGGTGTCGTAGACAAGCCCGTCTTCGTGAAGATAACTGTATCCGGAATAAAGAACGTCGATCATAAAGCTTCGGGCTCCTTCAAAAAGATTGCACAAAAATACAACAAATATATACGATTTTCTTATACATATGAAGTTTTGTAAAGGCTCGTGTGAACAATAGTTCAATTTCTTCGGACTAAATTTCATTGTTGATACATAAGGCTCGTGATAATCTTTGCGCACTAAACTTAAAGGAATGCAGGATCAATGAGTACACTTGTACGCGACATGACGAAAGGAAACACCGTAAAACTCCTTTTGGTGTTCTCGCTTCCGATGCTTATCGGAAACATCTTTCAGCAGCTCTATAACGTTGCCGACTCAGCCATCGTAGGACGCGGTGTCGGACCTGATGCTCTGGCAGCCGTCGGTGCCACCGGTTCTTTGTCATTCCTGTTCTTCTCATTCTGCATCGGCGTTGCGAGCGGAAGCGGAATCGTTGCTTCCAAGTATTTCGGCGCCAAGGATGACAGAAAAGTTAAGAAGGTCATCGTAAACAGCGCATACATCATGCTTGCTGCATCAGTTCTTATGGCTGTTTTGGGATATGCGCTCTCAGCTCCTATCCTGAGATTTCTTGATACGCCCGATAACATCATTGGATTATCGACCATGTATCTTCAGCTCATGTGCATCGGAATCCCCTTGATCGGAATGTACAACTACGGCTCAGCTATGCTCCGCGCTTTAGGCGATTCCATCACGCCGCTTATCTTCCTGCTCGTGTCATGCGTTATCAATATCGGATTGGATCTTCTGTTCGTAAATGTTTTCGCATGGGGCGTATTCGGAGCAGCGGTCGCAACGCTTATCGCACAGTTCATATCAGGAATAGGATGTCTCATCTTCGCTTATCTTAAGAATGAATATTTTAAGATCACGAAAGACATGCTCCGCCCTGACGCAAAGATCATCCGCGAGTGCATCAGAATGGGTTCCATGCTTGCTTTGCAGATGTCACTGATCGCGGTATCCTGCATTGCTCTCCAGAGATACGTTAACGGCTTCGGCTCCATGACGGTCGCAGTATTTACCGCCGTCGGAAGATTCGAACAGATCGTTCAGCAGCCTTACAACTCACTCAGCATGGCAGTGTCCACCCATGCCGGCCAGAACCTTGGAGCGAGAAACTATAAGCGCATCAAGGAAGGCTTTAGGAAGAGCATGATCATAATGGCGGTCTTCTCTGCAATCATCCTGCCGGTCGCATTCTTCGGAGGCGAGGCAGTAATGAGGATCTTCGTTGAAGAACCCGGGATCATCACCATGGGTGCCCAGGCGCTCCGCATCACAAGCGTTTTCTACTTTGCACTCGGCACTATCTACGTCTGCCGCGGCGTATTAAACGGCATCGGCGATGCAGGTTTCTCGCTCTCAAACGGCATAGTGGAAGTCATCGGCAGGATCGGTTTCCCGCTCCTCTTAAGCCTCTTCCCTGCAATCGGTGTCTGGGGCATCTGGCTTGCGGCAGGACTTACCTGGTTCATCAGCGGTTTCTTCGCGCTGGTAAGATATGTCGTAAAGGTTAGAAGCAGAGATTTCATCATGGCATCTTCAGCTGCCAGGACCGAACCTTTGCACAGCAAGGCAAAAGTCACGGTAATCTCAAGCAAGGCATCCTGATAAATATCCGTTACTGATCTATCCCGCTTTTGGGATATAATCCCATCCCCATAAAAAAGTGCCCGGAAATCAATTTTCCCGGGCACTTCTTATCAGCAATTAAATACAGGTTATCTCTCGATCTTGCCTATCTGTCTGTCATCTGTGGTATAGAATTCAAATGTGACAATATCGGGCCTTATCCCGTAGATTCTCTCTACTTCATCTTTAAGTTCTCTGATATCCTGCTCATAGCCTGCATTGAGCAGAAAAGACTTCATAGCTGTGATCTGAAGTTCATCCATGTATATTGCAAAATAGTATTTGATATATATGTGATTCTCTTCAACATCAACTGTAACGTCTTTGAAGTATTCATCAAATTCAGGCTGAGCCTTGATCTCATCTGCAATTCTCTGTCTCTGTCTCGGAGTCATCCTCTCTTCAAGAGTGTTGCCGAAGAAGCACCCGGTCAACATGAAGATGCACATGATAACAGAAACAGCACTGACAACAGCTTTACTCATTCTGATTCCCTCCCCTGTTTGAAGCATTTACCAACAAACATCTCAATACTACTTGATAGTCTGTTGCTATGTCAATAAAAAGGAGCTGTCTTTTGAACAGCTCCTTTGCGGTTGAATACTAAGATCTAATCAGGGCAGCGGAAGTCCGCAAGTATTCATGAAGTAATCAAGATTGCTGTCCTGACCTTCATAAGACAATGCAAGAATGAATACGTTGTCAGTAAGATAGATTCCGCCATACATTGTGTAGTAACCGTCATAGTCACATCCATTCATAAGGAAATAGCCTGAAGTGCCGTCATACTCATATGTGTAATCGCCGCTAGCATAACCGTCTTCAAACCACTCAGAGTAGTAATCGTAATAATCTTCGAATTCCCACTGGGCATCATCTGCATCGTCATAGATATAAACATATACATAGGTGTTATAGCCGTAGTAGTCGATCTCTTCGTATCCGTAGCCTTCATATTCATAACAATCCCATTCGTCTGCATCGAATGCATCATAGATGGCATCCTTATACGCATCTAATGAGAGAGGCTCGAAGCTGCAGAAACCGTATTCTGAGACATCAGAGAAGAACTTATAGATCTTTGTCAGGTTCTTAAGCTTCTTATCCTTAACGACCCACTTGTCACGCTGCAATACGAAATCAACTGAAAGAGTGATCTCGATCGTCTGATCCTCATCTGCACTCTCAAGAGCATCGATGTAATCGTCGATGTCTCCATCATCATCCTTAACCTCATCGTAGATATCATCATAATCAACGAGAGTGAAGATAATGTCGCAGCTGGCTTCCTTATCCTTCTTATTGGACTTAACGGACTTCTTATCGATTACATAAGTAATGCTTCCTGCAATTGCTTCGAAAACATCTTCGGTCTGCTCATTACGCTTGATGCATGACTCATAAGGAGCAAAAACATCATCGATGCCTTCATCATCGTCCATCAGGTCAGCGATATCGTCGCTGTCCATAGATATGATAGCCTGTGCGTATTTATCTGCAGCTTCCATAACGCCCTTGTTGTCACTATTACAACCGGCCAACGGTAACAGCATTGATACGACAAGAACAGCTGATACCAGTTTTCTCTTTTTCATATCCTTTACCTCCGAAAAAACTTTCACCTCTCAGCAGCACGAGAGTTATCAATATTTTACGATATTATAAATCGCAATAATATAATTCACTCTTACTATAAAACCAGACGAAAATTGTGGAATGTGCCCTGAAATTAAAGCCTTTCTTTGTGAAAAAGACAACGTCACGGTTTTGGCAGATCCAGTTCATCAAGGAACTCATCGAGCATGGCTACCTGCTTCGCGTCATATTCGTATACAATTGCCATGATCACCATATTGCCCTTAACGTAACACCCTCCATATACATAGAAACCATCATAATATGCACCGTTTATCAGGAGATAACCTTCATCGCCGTTGATCTCCCACGACACGAGATCGCTGTCGGAAAACATATCTTCTGCATCTCCGAGGTACAGTTCCAGATCCCATAAGGCATCATCGGGATCATCGTATGATATATAACTGATGTTGGAATTGAGAAGGTACGTTCCGGCCTGATCGCTGTCGCCCCAGTCAAACCTGTAAATGTCATCTTCACTGAGATCAAAAGCTTTTTTCAGTGCTGCAACGAACTCATCTTCAGATATATCCCTGATGCCGATCAGGCCGTATTCGTAGACCTCGGCAAAGAACTTGAATATCTTGTTGAGGTTCTTGAGTTTCTTGTCCTTAATGACCCAATTATCACGATCCATCACGAGATCAAATGAAATGTTTATCTCGATTATCTGATCCTCGTCCGCATCCTCAAGGGCATCCAGATAATCGTCGATGTCACCGTCATCCTTTTCGACATCTTCATAGATATCATCGTAATCGACCATGAAGACCGTAACATCACAGCTGGCTTCCTGATCCTTCGTTGATGACACGATAGACTTGCTGTCGATCTCATAGGTTATGCTCTCTGCGATCGTCGCGAAAACATCTTCAAACTTCTTATTGCGTCTGCAGGCAGTCTCATATGGTGCAAACACTTCTTCAATGCCATCGCTGTCTTCCATGAGATCCGCAACTTCGTCGAAGTCAAGTGAGATTACCGCATTCATATAATTATCTACTGCTTCCGTTACGCCCTTTTTATCGCTGTAGCAGCCTGCAAGCGGCATTAACATCGACACGGCCAGAACAAGTGAAACGAACTCTTTTTTCTTCATATCCTCTACCTCCTTATTCATCCTTCCTGCACATGCAGGAATTAAGACTATTTTACGATATAACAAACCGTACACATATAATTCACTCTTAGCCATAATTGTTCTATATAATTGTGTGAAGTGCAAATTTGTAGCAAAACCCTTGCCGCAGTAACACTTTAACAGCGCGGAAAGCCTTTAAAACAAGGTGTTTTATTAAATCAAGATTACAGACATGTGAATGAAACTTGATCATACCGCTGATATAATTTAATTATCTTTTTAGGCAGGTGAATCATGAGACTGGCTATGACAGTGGTTTTCTCCATACTGTTGTTAGCACTGGGCGTTTGTCTGGTGATGACCAGACTGTCCAAAAAGACCTCCATCAAGGGTTACGTCACTTTCTTGCTGATAGGTATGTCCATTCCGGTTATCGGTAACTTGATACTTATCGCTTCTAGTTCATCTCTAATCTCCACAATAGGATGTTATATCTACTTCTTAGGCATGGACGTTGCCGTATTCTCGCTCTGGCATTTCATATTTGCATATTGCGAGATGGGGGAACCAAAGAAGAGCTATAAAATGCCGGTTTATATCGCATTCACTTTAGACCTTGTTCAATACGCTCTTAATCCGTTCTTCAAGTGTTCATTCGCTACTGAGGAAATAATAGTAGAGGACCGTGCTTACTACAGATTAGTTCCTTACATCGGTCAGACATATCACAGGATCATATGCTATGGTCTGTTTATTGTTGTCTTGATCATAATCCTGGTCAAGTCAATCAAAGCATCAAGAGCTTATGCCGAGAAGTATTGGATAATCTTCTTCGCAATGGTTGTTACCGGTGCGGTTGAGACTTACTACATTTTCTCCAGACAGCCGATTGATGCATCAATGATCGGATTTGCGATGTTCGGACTTCTTATCTACTATTTCTCGTATCATTACAGACCAACAAAACTTTTGGACAGCATGCTCGCAGGAATTGCTTCCGATATGCCTGATGCGCTTTTCTTCTTCGATAAGAGCGGTAAGTGCATCTGGATAAATGAACCGGCCAGAAAACTCATCGGTATATCAGGTGACAACTACGAGGCAGTCAAGGATGATCTCCGGTTCCTGTTTGACGACGACATCGATTTTGAAAGCAGCGGATGGTTCAAAAAAGTCAAGCTCGGTACAGATGACGATGCACAGTATTCATACCTGGCCATGAGGTCCGTCGTCGATACGAGACTTAAGATGTCAGGAAATTATCTGAGTGTCCGTGACATTACTGAAGAACAGCGTGAGATGAAGCGTGAGATGTACAATGCAACCCACGATTCACTTACAGGTCTTTATACCAAGGAATATCTGTATGAACAGATTGCCAAGAAACTTGAAGATGACAATATGACCGATTACATGATCGGATATATCGAGATTTCCAATTTCAAGGTCATAAATGATGTTTTCGGAAGCGAGTTCGGACATAAAGTACTTATAGATATTACGAAGCGTCTCAAAGACTATTCCAGCAGCAAGAGCATTTACGGAAGACTGTCAGATGATGCATTCGGAATGCTGATCAACAAGAGCCATTTTGATGAGAAATTCCTCAACGATGAACTGTCAAGCTTCACGGTAAGCGACAAGAATCTTGACCATCACGTTCTGGTTCACTTCGGCATTTATAAAATCAATGCAGACGACGAGATCGATGTGCCTCTGTTCTTTGACAGTGCGCGTCTTGCAAGCACAAGGATAAAAGACCAGTACAAAGAATGCATTGTTTTTTATGATGACAAGATAAGGGAAGAGATAATTCACGACCAGCTGATCTCCAATCAGCTTCAGGATGCGATCGCCTCAAAGCAGATCAGACCTTATCTGCAGCCCATCGTAGATCCACGCGGCATGCTCGCAGGTGCTGAAGCGCTCGTAAGATGGATCCATCCCGACGAAGGCTTCATGAATCCCGGCTCTTTCATTCCTTTGTTCGAGCGCAACGGTCTTATCACCGAAGTGGATAAATATATGTGGAGAAGTGCCTGTGAGATCCTTTCAAATTGGAAGTCACGCGGTATAGACGCGTTCATCTCCGTCAATATCTCACCCAAAGACTTTAGTTATATGGATGTTGTCTCGGAACTTAAGAACTTAGTGGAAGAATTCGGAATCAACCCTATAAAACTCCGTATAGAGATAACCGAGTCTGCCATGATGACAGATGATGTTAATGTCCTGAAAATCATTGATGAACTTAACAAATACGGCTTCATCATTGAGATGGATGACTTCGGCAGCGGCTTCTCTTCCCTCAATCTGCTTAAGAATATGAACATTGACGTCCTTAAGATAGACATGCAGTTTCTCCGGGATTCCGAGCGCAACATGAAGGCCGGCATGATCATCAAGAACATAATCAACATGTCCGAAGACTTGGGAATCGATACCCTGACTGAAGGCGTTGAGACTGCCAAGCAGTTCGAAAAGCTCTTTGCCATGGGCTGCAAGCTCTATCAGGGATACTACTTCTCCAAGCCCGTTCCTATAGAAGACTTCGAGAAACAGTGGTTCTGATGACTTCCAAAAGTTGAAGTTCT
>JAILHX010000088.1 GCA_024695565.1 Saccharofermentans sp.
TTCTAAGTTTTCTTCTTTCTGGGCGTGTTAATTGCCGGTCCCGGGATTAATGGGCGCTTGGGGTTGCACGTTGAATTGCCCCAACTTTTAATAATCCCGCTTCTTGGGGCAAAAAGAGCACTTCAAAAGTTGCCCCAAATATTCAGATAATGGCATTTCGGGGCAATTGTAGTCAGTGCCGAAGCTGTTAACGAAGATATGCAAAAACCCCGCTTATGAGACAGCCTCTATGTTTTGATTTTTTGTAAAAGAACACTCACATCAGCGACTCAAAATGAGGCTTTCTGTCCTTGAAATAGACAACTTCATTGATTCCTAAGCTCTTAAGATAATCGACTGCTGTGTCAAAGCAAACGCCAAAAGTACCGTTGAAGTGTGAATCTGAACCCAAAGAGAACATCTTTCCGCCCATCTGAATATATCTGTTAATGATTTCCCGGTCAGGAAGGTGTCTGTCGAAACCTCTTTCAAGGTGCTTATAGATGGATTTGGTGTTGATCTCAAGTGATTTGCCTTTAGTGATCAATGCTTCGAACATTCTGTCGAATTCTTTGGGGCAGTCCTCATACAGTACAAAGTTCGAGAGGTTGTCCGTATATCTGTTGATGTAGTCGTAATGTGCCGCAATGTCGTAGTTATCGCATTTCTCGCACATCTCGGCCATTATTCCGATATATTCCTTGTGAAGTTCTTTTTTGGGGAGCTTATAGCATTCACGATCAACATAGAAATCCTTGCCTCTGAACAGGTGATTGCTCAAAAGAACGACATCAAAAGGAATCTTGGAGGCAGTTTTATCGATCTCTTCAGCAACATGTGTCTGATAGCCGAATTCGATTCCCATAAGGAGCTCTAAGTCAGGACCGGCCTTTATGCGCCAATTTTTAAATTCTTTGTTGTATTCATCGAGATCAAACATCCAGTTTAAGCCGTCATCAGGGTAGTCGATCTCGTAGTGTTCAGTGATGCCGATCCTGGTAAAACCTTTTGATTTTGCTTCGGCTATAAGTTCGTCTATTGACTGTAATGCATCAGGTGAGAAGTGTTTTGTGTGATTATGACCGTCTGTCACTATAAATGTCCTCATATTTAAAAGATTTTGTTTTTCTTTATGGTATCATAAGTTCATTAGAAAGAGGTGATAATATGCCCAAGAAAAAAGACACTAAAAAGATCAAGACAAGCGAGCTTTTCGCTGAATTTCCGAACCTTTACGAGACAGCATCAGAAGATGATCTGACCGCTACTTTTGAATTTGCCGAAGAGTACAAGTCATTCCTCGACGATTCCAAGACTGAGCGTGAATTTGCAGCTAATGCCATTAAGTGTGCTGAGGAATTAGGATACAAGGATATCGCTACATTTGACACTCTTAAGGCCGGCGATAAGGTTTACCAGAGCATCAGAGGCAAGGGCTTTGCCGCTGCCGTTATCGGTAAGAAGGGACCTGCTGAAGGTTTCAATATCTTAGGCGCCCACATCGATTCACCCAGACTCGACTTAAAGCCCAATCCTATCTATGAAGATAACGATACCGTTTACTTCAAGACCCATTATTACGGCGGCATCAAGAAGTATCAGTGGACAACGATTCCGTTAGCTGTTCACGGTGTCGTATTTACCAATGACGGCAAGGCTCATCAGATAGTTGTAGGTGAGAAGGATACAGATCCCGTATTCTACATCACGGACCTTCTTCCTCACTTAGGAAACGAGCAGATGAACAGAAAAGCTAATGATTTCATTCCTGCAGAAGACCTTAATGTCGTAATCGGTGGAATTCCCTGCAAGGACGACAAGAAGTCATCTGATATCTTCAAGGCCGGCGTCTTAAAGCTCCTTTATGAGCAGTACGGCATCAAGGAGAAGGACTTCGTTTCTGCGGAAGTTGAGATCGTTCCTGCAACTAAGGCAAGAGACGTAGGTTTTGACCGTGCATATATCGCTGCTTACGGTCACGATGACAAGGTTTGCGCTTATCCTGCATTGAGAGCTCTTCTTGCACAGGAGAAGCCCAAGAAGACTTGCGTATGCCTGCTTACTGATAAGGAAGAGATCGGTTCATATTCCAATTCCGGTGCTACTTCCAATCTTTATGAGAACTTCCTTATGGAAGTATTTGCTAAGGCTGAAGGCGGTGTTGATAACTTCAACCAGCTCAAGTTCCGCAAAGCTTTGGCAGCTACAAAGATGCTTTCTACAGACGTAACCACAGCTTACGATCCTAAGTATTCTTCAGTATTCGAGAAGAACAATACAGCATTCATGTCTCACGGTCTTAAGATCGAGAAGTACACAGGTGCCAGAGGTAAGTCCGGTTGTTCTGAAGCTAACGGTGACTTCATTGCTGAGATCACTGACATCTTCGAGAAGAATTCTATCCCGTGGCAGACAGGTGAGCTTGGTAAGATCGATGCCGGCGGCGGCGGAACGATCGCAGCTATCATGGCTAAGCTCGGTATGGATGTAGTTGATATGGGCGTACCTGTATGGTCAATGCATGCGCCCGTTGAGGTTATCTCTAAGATCGATCTCTATTATCTCTATCTCGGATATAAGGCATTCATCGAGAATATCGGCTAATGGGCAAACGAACGGTAGAACGCAAAACTGCTATCAGGAACAGCGTCGGAAGAATCAGTATCTTCGGTCTGTTTGTTCTTGTTCAGATAGCAGCTTTTATCGTTCTTGCCATTATGCTTGGTGCAAAGTTCCCGTCTCTTGAAATCCTTGTAAGGATCATTGCTATCCTTATTGCACTTGGTATCAATTCAAGAGACCATAACGGTGTGTTTAAGCTCGTTTGGGTTATCGTAATCCTGATAATTCCTATTCCGGGTCTTCTTTTCTATGTGCTCAATAACTTCAGCAGTTCAAAGCATAAGATCAAGAGAAGACTTGAGAAAGTTGACGTCATGGTATTCAGCCACTTGAACCATAACGACGATATTTTCAACGTATTTAAGAAAGAAGACCCTGCCAGAGCTTCTAATGCCAGATATTTGAGAAGCTACAATTTCCCAATCTACGAAGGTACTGATTTCAAGTACTATCCCGAAGCTTACGACTGCTACAAGAATCAGATCGAGGACATCAAGAAGGCTGAGAAATTCGTATATCTTGAATACCACGCTATCGAGAACAAAGAAGCATTTGAACCTTTGCACGAGGCCCTGAAGGAGAGAGCTGCTGCAGGTGTTGACTGCAGAGTTCTTTATGATGATGTCGGATCTTCGGTATTCATTAACAGTGCCTTTATCAAGATGCTGGAATCTGAAGGCATCAACTGCAATGCGTTCAATCCCGCTTATCCGTTCCTGTCTTTGTTTATGAATAACCGTGACCACAGAAAGATTACTGTTGTTGACGGCAAGGTCGGTTATACGGGCGGATACAATATCGCAGACGAGTATTTCAATATAGTTAATCCTTACGGACACTGGAAGGATAACGGTATCAGGATGGAAGGTCCTGCTGTCCAGAGCCTTACTGCTATGTTCATCGAGATGTGGAACTTTGCAGATCTCAAGCGTAAAGACGATGATATGTTGACTTACGAGCCGCAGAAGCTGTCACCTATTGAGACTGCTTCCGGATATTGCGTTCCTTATTGCGACAGCCCTCTGGACTTAGAGCCTATCGGTGAGAATGTTTATCTCAACATGATCAACAATGCGCAGGAATTCTGCTGGTTCATGTCTCCTTATCTCGTTCTTTCCGACGAGCTTGCCAGAGCTTTGCAGATAGCGGCCAAGAGAGGCGTTGATGTCAGGATAATGACTCCGGGTATCCCCGATAAGAAGGTCACGTACAGCGTTACGAGATCTTACTACAACATGCTGGTTACAAGCGGCGTTAAGATCTATGAGTACACACCCGGGTTTAACCATTCGAAAACATGTCTTTGCGATGATAAGGTCGCGGTAGTAGGTACAATCAATCTTGATTTCAGAAGCCTTTACCACCACTTTGAGAATGCCGTCTATATGTATAACACGGACTGTATTCCGGATATTAAGAAGGATTTTGTTGATACGTTGGCCGAGTGTCGTAACATGACCGAGAAATATAGTAAGAAACCCAATCTTATCGTAGTGTTCTTCAAGTCAATCTTAAGACTTATCGCACCGTTGCTTTAATTTGAGAGGAGACTAGTTAATGTCTATCAGATTCTATAACTGCAGAATACTTACCATGAAGGACAACAGCATCACCGAAGGTGAGCTGTGGACTGATAATGACCGCATCAGTTATATAGGACCTTCTGTTGATTCTTCTGATAAAACTTTTGACCGTGAGATCGATTGCAAAGGCAATCTTCTCATGCCCGGACTTAAGAATGCACATACGCATTCAGCAATGACGTTCTCGAGATCTCTTGCTGACGAATACTGTCTTAACGACTGGCTCTTCAATGCTATTTTCCCTAGAGAAGATAAGCTCACACCTGAACATGTATATTGGTTTGCAAAGCTCGCTTATGCTGACTATCTGGCAGGCGGAATTACTTCCTGCTTCGATATGTATTTCCACAAAGACGAGAATGCGAAGGCAGCAGTTGAGACAGGATTCAGACATGTATTCTGCGGAGCAGCTAATGACTTCGGCGGACTTGATGAGCTCGAAGGTTACTATAACAGCCTGAATTCATACGATCCGCTCGTATCTTTTATTTACGGATTCCATGCTGAATACACTACCAGTGAAGATAATCTGAAGAGAATATCCGATCTTGCTCACAAGTATGAGGCTCCGGTATTTACTCATATATCTGAGACTGCTGCTGAAGTTGAAGGCTGCAAGGAGAGATACGGTATTACACCTGCAGTTCTCTTCGATAAGCTCGGAATATTTGATTTCGGCGGCGGCGGATTCCACTGCGTTTGGTTTACGGATGAGGACAGAGATGTATTTAAGAAGAGAGCCCTCTGGTCCGTATTTAATAGCTGTTCTAACCTTAAGCTCGCCAGCGGAATAACACCTGTTTATAAGTTCATCGAGAAGGATATGAAGATTGCTATCGGTACAGACGGTGCTGGTTCCAATAACGCTCTGTCCATGTTCCGCGAGATGTATCTGTCGACTGTTCTGTCGAACGTTGAGACCAACAATGCTGCCGCAGTAGATCCGTTTATCATCCTTCAGGCCGGTACTACGGGCGGCGCTCTTTGCATGGGACTTAATGATTCTGATGTTCTTGATACAGGCAAGAAGGCAGATATCATCATGATCGATATGAATAAGCCTTCGATGCAGCCCGAGAACAACATCGTAAGAAACATCGTTTACAGTGCTGATAACTCTGTCGTTAAGATGACCATGATCGACGGTAAGATCCTCTATGAGGACGGCAAGTACTATACCCTCGATCTGGATGAAGTGATCTCTGAATGCAATAAACTTAAGGAAGACTTAGCTTAAGGCATGAGACTTATTTTCGATCACATAGGCAGATATAGAGCAGCTTCGGTCTTAAGCCCGGTGTTTAAGCTTCTGGAAGCGTGCTTTGAATTGACCGTTCCGCTTATCGTTGCGGGTGTGATCGACAACGGCATCAAGGCAGGCGACATGGGCTATGTATGGTCTCATGTCCCGATCCTTGTTCTCTTTGCAGTAGTCGGATTTGCCAGTGCGATCACTGCACAGTATTTTGCTGCGTATTCTGCATGCGGAATATCTTCAGGGATCCGCAAAAGCCTTCACGACAAGCTCCAGACCTTATCAGTAAGTGATTACGAGAAGATCGGTCAGTCCGGAATGGTTACGCTTCTGACGTCTGACGTTAATCAGATCCAGACAGGCATCAATCTGTTCTTAAGACTTCTTTTGAGGTCGCCTTTTATCGTTATCGGTGCCTGCGTAATGGCTGCTGTCGTTAAGCCCTCGATGGCTCTGATTTTTGTCGGCTGCACATTGCTCTTATCTGTTGTGATTGCTCTTAACATGAAGTTTTCTATCTTAAGACATAAGGAAGCAAGAGAAGGACTGGACAGCTTAGTTAAGAAGACTTCCAACGGCATTGCAGGTGAGAGGGTAATAAGAGGCTTTAACAAGACTTCTGAAGATTATGAGAAGTTTGAAGTAAAGAGCACGTCTCTTAAGATATCTCAGATCAAGGCTGCTGATTTTGCGGCCTGGCTCAATCCTCTGACTTATGCAGTAGTTAATCTTGCTATCTGCCTTTTGATCTACAGGGGTTCGGTACATTTTAATATCGGAGATCTTACTGACGGTCAGGTCGTTGCGCTTTATAACTACATGTCCCAGATCCTCATAGAGCTCGTTAAGCTTGCAAATCTCATTGTATCCGTATCCAGAGCTTATGCCTGCGTTAAGAGGGCAGAAGGTCTGATGAATGTTGCAAGTACAGCAACAAACGGAACAAAGAAGCTTCCTTCAGCAAAGCCACTGTCCGTTTCTCTTAAGAACGTGTCATTTACATATCAGGGCAACGTGGAAGAGTCTGTTAAGGATCTTAATATTGACATCAGGCCAGGTGAGACTGTCGGTATTATAGGAAGTACAGGATGCGGTAAATCCACTGCTGCATCACTTATTGCAGGAATGTACAGTGCCGATGAAGGCGATATCCTGATTGATGACATCAATATAAAAGACATATCTCTTGCAAGTCTTTCTGCTTCAGTCGGCATGAGCCTTCAGAAGACGAGACTTTTCAAGGGCTCACTTAAGGACAATATTACCCTCGGAAGATCAGGTCTTAGTGATTCTGATATCGGTGAAGCCTGCAGGCTCTCCTGCAGTGACGATGTCGTTAATTCCAAGAAGGAAGGCCTTGATTATGCGATATCTGACAGCGGAGCAGGCCTCTCGGGCGGTCAGAGACAAAGGATCGGGATTGCAAGAGCCCTGGCAGGTAAGCCCGGTCTTCTGATCCTTGATGATTCAACATCTTCATTGGACTGGGGAACTGAGAAGAAGCTCCTTAATAACTTAAGAAATATCGACGTTAAGCCTACGGTGATCCTTATCTCGCAGAAGGTAAGGACCTGCATGAACTGTGACAGGATAATCCTCATGGACGACGGCAGGATAGAAGCTGTTGCTCCTCATGAGGAACTCCTTAAGATCTCTGAGAACTACAGGTACATGAACTATCTTCAGATCAAGGGAGGTGCTTCATGAACACCAAGTCGTTAAAGCGTCTGTTCTCATATCTGAAGGGGGCTGCAGGAATCGTCGTTCTGTCAGTATTATTCGGCATTATTTATGGCTGTTCCACTGTAGCGATCCCTTACTTTGCAGGAAGAGCGATAGACAGCCTCGGTAATGCATCAGAGCTAATAATCAATCTGGGCATCATACTTGTGCTTATAGCAGTTGCTGCATGCGTTCAGTTCGCTCTTATCAAGATGAATAACCGCATTGCGTATACGATAGGCCATAACTTAAGGAACGCTACTTATTCGAAGATGCACAGGGTTAAGATGGCTTATATTGATAAGACCTCTGCAGGAAAGCTTCAGAGCCTCATTATCAGCGATGTTGAGACTGTATCTGACGGAATGCTGCTGTTCCTTAACCAGTTTGCTTCAGGTCTTGCAACCATTCTCATCACGCTTGCAGTAATGTTCTGCATTAACTGGAAAATATCGCTTATAGTCGTTATCTTTACACCTGTATCCATCGCTGTTTCCGCATTTATCGCCAAGGGCGCATACAAGTCTTTTGCAGCCCAGGCTGATATCAGATCCAGGCAGACTCAATATGTCGGGGAATCTGTTAAGAACTTCAGAGAATGCAAGATCTATAACGTTACTGATGAGAGAATGGCAGGCTTTGACGGCATCAATGAGCAGTACCGCAAGACATCAACGAAGGCTACATTCTTATCTTCGATCAGTAATCCGTCATCAAGATTTGTTAATGCGCTGATCTACGCGGGCGTGGTCCTTGCCGGATGCTTTGCGGGTATCGGCGGTACCATCACAGTCGGTGCTCTAACAACGCTTCTTGCTTATGCCAATCAGTTCATGAAGCCGTTTAACGATCTGTCTGCCGTATATACCGAACTTTCTGATAGTTTTGCCTGCCTCAACAGGGTTTTCGGATACCTGGGCAGCGATGAGATCACTCAGGAGAAGCCCAATAAAGAACTTCCCGATAAGGACAAGCAGTTTGATATCGAGTTTAAGAACGTCAGCTTCTCTTATGTAGAGGGAAGGCCTGTTCTGAAGGATATCTCATTTACAGTAGGCAGGGGTGAATCTTTTGCCATTGCAGGACCTACGGGCTGCGGCAAGACGACTCTTATCAATCTTCTCATGCGTTACTATGAGCCCGATTCCGGCGATATCCTGATAAATGGTAAGTCCATAAGGGATATCCCCAGATCCGAGCTCCGCCATTATATCGGTTTTGTTACCCAGGATACATGGCTTGCTGACGATACAGTAATGGAAAACATCAGGTTCTCCGGGCCTCACATCACTGAAGAACAGGTTTTCGAGGCCTGCAGGAAGTCAGGATGCGATTCATTTATAAGAAAATTGCCAAAGCGGTATAATGAGATGATCGACAACGACAGGGATGATATCTCTGAGGGCCAGAAGCAGCTGCTTACCATAGCAAGAGCAATGGCTTCAGACCCTTCGATAATGATCCTCGATGAAGCCACTTCATCGGTCGACGTCGTTACGGAAGACCGTATCCAGAAGGCTGTAAGACAGCTCCTGAACGGCAGGACAAGCATAATAATTGCGCACAGGCTCTCGCAGATCACGAACTGTGACAAGATCGTCGTTATTGATGACGGTAAAGTCTCGGAGATCGGAACCCACGATGAGCTGATCGCAAACGGCGGATTCTACAGCAGGCTCTATGCCTCGTACATATCCGGATAAGGAGGAGCTATGACAAACATTAAGCTCGAAGAATTTAAGAAATACATTAAGGGCAAGAAGGCAGCCGTTATCGGTGTCGGTATCTCCAACACTCCGCTCATCAGATGGCTCGTATCATTGGACTGCAAGGTTACCGCTTGTGACAAGATGACTGACGAAGATCCCGTCCTCAAGAAGAATATCGAGGCATTGTCCGATTGTTCAGACGGTATCGAGTGGTCTTTGGGCGAGAGCTATCTCACTCACTTAAGAGAAGATTTCTATGACATCGTTTTCAAGACTCCGAAAATGAGATTTGAGACACCCGAACTCGCAGCGTTGGGTGAAAAAGGTTCTATCCTTACGACTGAGATGGAACTGTTCATGAATCTCTGTCCTGCAGAGATCTTCGGAATTACAGGTTCTGACGGCAAGACCACGACATCGACCCTGACTGCTGAGATACTGAAGCAGGCAGGTTACAAAGTATGGCTCGGCGGCAATATCGGAACACCGCTCCTTGATAAAGTCGGAGAGATCGAGCCTTCCGATAAGGTAGTCCTGGAATTATCTTCATTCCAGCTCCTCGGCATGAATACCCCCGTTGATGTAGCTATTGTTACAAACATCACTCCTAACCATCTGGATTTCCATAAGGATTACGATGAGTATATCCAGGCCAAGGTCAATATGTTCAGAAATCAGGGACCTATGGGCAAGGTCGTTCTTAATGCCGGCTGTGACCTTACATATGAGATGAAAGATATCGCAAGAGGCAGAGTCAATCTGTTCTCCGCTAACAAGGGCAAGGTCATGAGGACTGATACGCCTTTGTATCCCAGAGCATATACTGAAGACGGAAGACTTGTTTATGAAGCTGATGGTGAGATCTGTGATATCTGCGGAACCGACGAGATCTTCATTCCCGGCGAGCACAATGTCGAGAATTTCCTCGCAGCTTCCTGTGCCGTAATCGATTATGTAAAGCCCGAAGATATAGCTTATGTAGCGAAGAACTTCAAGGGTGTTCCTCACAGGATCGAATTTATCAGGGAACTTGACGGTGTCAGGTGGTATAACTCATCGATCGATACTTCACCGAACCGTTCGCTCAATACCATGAATGCACTGGCTGCAAGAAGGGAGAAGGGTGTCCTGATCTGCGGCGGCGCTGACAAGAAGTGCCTCTATTCCAAGCTTGGAGACTCGATCCTTAAGGTCTGCGACAGGATAATCATATACGGATCTAACGGCGATCTCGTAACGGATATCATCGCCAAGGAAGCCAAGGGCCGCAAATACGAGATATACAGGATTCCCGATAAGGAAGGCGATGTATATGAGTTCCCCGAGACACGCGACAATGTCGTTAATGCTTACAAAGAAGCTATCGATAAGGCGAGGAAGTGGGCAAAACCGGGAGAGATTGTTATTATGTCTTCTATAGGTACGTCCTATGACCATTTCAGGCACTTTGAGCATAGAGGCGACATGTTTAGAGATTTGGTAAATGAACTTGTCTGAAGACGTATAAAGGGTGGAGGAAAGATATGTCTGACATGAATTACCGCAGATATAAGGCTCATCCGACAGTTGACCTGCCGGACCGTAAATGGCCGGGCCGTCGGATTACTAAGGCACCCATATGGTGTTCCGTTGATCTGAGAGACGGTAATCAGGCTCTGGAAGTTCCCATGACACTTGAAGAGAAGGTCGAATTCTTCGAGTATCTGTGTTCAGTTGGTTTCAAGGAGATCGAGATCGGTTTCCCGGCTGCTTCTGAGACAGACTATAACTTCTGCAGACATCTGATCGACAACCATCTGATCCCTGATGACGTTGCTATCCAGGTACTGACTCAGTCCAGAGAACACATCATTGATAAGACTTTGGAAGCCATCAAGGGCGCTCCTTCAGTCATTATCCATCTTTATAACGCTACAAGTACGCTCCACAGAGATGTCGTATTCGATTTCACATGCGATGAATGCATCAATCTCGCTGTTGAAGGCGCGAAAATGATCATTGACAGGATAAACGAGGACAAGAGCGGCACTAAGTTTATTCTCGAGTATTCTCCCGAGGCATTCTCTGATACTGAGCTTGATTTCGCGGTCAAGATCTGTGACAGCGTCCTCGATATCTGGAAGCCTTCGCCCGATAAGAAGGCCATTATCAACCTTCCTGAGACAGTTGAGTACCAGACAGCCAATGTTTATGCTGACCAGATCGAGTATTTCTGCAGACATACGAAGTGGAGAGATTCTATTATCGTCTCGCTTCACACACATAACGACAGAGGAACAGCCGTAGCTACTTCAGAGTTCGGCCTTATGGCAGGAGCTGACAGGGTAGAGGGCACGCTTTTTGGAAACGGTGAGAGGACCGGTAATGTTGATATCATCACTCTTGCGATCAACATGATGATGCTCGGTATCGATCCGTGCCTTGATTTTTCAGACATTAACAAGACTATCGATATCTATGAAGAACTCACGGGAATGAAGGTCGAACCGAGACACCCGTGGGCCGGAAAGCTTGTATTTACTGCTTTCTCAGGATCTCATCAGGATGCTATCAACAAGGGCAGAAAGAAGATGGAAGAGCGTGGCGAGAGCATCTGGGCTGTTCCTTATCTTCCCATCGACCCCAAGGATGTAGGCAGAGAATATGAGCCTATCATCAGGATCAATTCCCAGTCCGGCAGAGGCGGAATCGCTTATGTTATGGAGACATACTTCGGCGTTCAGCTTCCTAAGGCATTCCAGAGAGACTTTCTGCCTGTCGTTAAGGCGGCTACAGAAGAGGGTGGTACTGAGAACGAGCTCACACCGCAGCAGGTTTTCGATCTCTTCGACGACAAATACATCAATGTATTAGAGCCCTACGGCTTGAAGAACTTCTCGGAGCAGCAGGACAGCGATCAGGTATCTACAGTTGAAGCTTTGATTACTGATAAAGGCTGTGAAGTTACCATCAAGGGTACAGGTAATGGTCTTCTCGACGCATTCGTCAGGGCATTCAGCACCTATACCGGCGTAGAGTTCTCAATCTCCAATTATTCGGAGCACGCCATGAAGTCGGGTTCTGATTCTGCGGCTATTACATACATTGAGATAACGAACAAAGCCAATAAGAAGACTTATATCGGAGCCGGTGTCTCGAGCTCAGTTACAAAATCTTCCGTTCGTGCCGTAGTTTGCGCCTTTAACAGAATGATAAGTGTGTTATGATATCGGGGTTTAATCAGGATTAAGGAGTATGACCAATGATTTGGGATTATTTTATTGCTTTAATTTTTGGTATTGTTGAGGGTATTACGGAGTGGCTTCCCATCAGTTCCACGGGCCACATGATCATATTGGATGAGTTCTTAAAGCTCAGTAATTCGGTATCTCCCGAGTTTTATGACCTCTATCTCGTTGTTATCCAGTTAGGCGCCATCCTGGCTGTTATCGTTATATTCTGGAAGGACATCTGGCCATTCGGCAAGAAGAATAATGAGCATCCTTTTGCAAAGGATGGTATCGGCAGCTACATCATGAAGGATAAGATCATCATGTGGCTCAAGATAGCTCTTGCATGTGTTCCTGCAGCGATCGTAGGAGTTCTTTTCGATGACTGGCTCGATGAGCACCTTTATAACTATGTTGTCGTTGCTATATCTCTTATCGTATTCGGTATTGCATTCATCGTTGTCGAGTATATCAACAAGAACAAGAAGCCCAAGATCAATACCGTCAACCAGCTTAACTGGGGTCACGCGTTTTTAATCGGTGTTTTCCAGCTCTTTGCTGCCATATTCCCGGGTGCATCCAGATCCGGTACGACGATCGTCGGATCGATTGCGATCGGCATAAAGAGGGAAGCGGCTGCTAAGTTTACATTCTTCCTCGCGATCCCCGTTATGTTCGGTGCGAGCCTTCTTAAGATCGTTAAGTTCGACGGAGGCGTATCAGGTCATGAGATCGGACTTCTTCTTGTCGGCATGATCACCGCGTTTGCAGTCAGTTTGCTGATCATCACCAGACTTATGGCTTTTATCAGGAAGCATTCATTTACCGTATTCGGCTGGTATCGTATCGGCCTCGGAATCCTGGTGCTTATCCTTGGCGCCGTAGGTCTCATCGGCGGCAGCACAGGCGCTCCCGTAGCTGCACCTTAAGAACTGATTTAAGTCATAGAACTTATGAATTAGTCTCAAATCAGTCTCTGACTCGATTTGCCGAATATCTTTTATTTTTAATAAGTATATTATTGTATCTATGCTATAATTCATCATGAATTATTATGGACAGGAGTAGTCTATTTGCGTAAATACATATACAACAGCCGTGATGTAGCGGCTTACTTCAAGTATTTCTCGGTTCCGAGTCATCTTGAAGTGTCATATATGCAGTATATCTTCAATCTCGGAAGCAACGTCATGGCTGAGCCGCTGACGCGTGATTTTGAGAGCTTTAAGAGAGATGTCTACAGAGAGCTTTATTTCCTGTGGGCCAACGGTTTTGAGAATGAGAAGGCAGATGTCTCCAAGATGACTGCAGACGGTCAGTTATCTCTTATCTGTGACCAGGACTGCATCTGTCTTGAATCCTATATGAAGCTCATATGCCTTCACCTGATATTCTCGAGCAATCTTCCTTACATTACGCTCAATTTCACAGGTCTTATGACACAGCTCGGAATTAAGTGCGAAGTTGCTCTTTATGAAGAGAACTGCAAGAAGATCTGCGATTCACTGCAGCTTGAGGTTTCCGATACGTTCGGCAAGCCTTTTGACCTCTCACTTGGAATTCCTGATGAGCTTTTAAGGGTTCGCCTCAGCGATGAGTTCAAGTCGAGCCTTGATAACAGGAACTTTAAGGAAGCATTGAGATCGGAACAGATGAACTGGCTTAAGGATCTTAAGGATAAGTCCTTCAAGCTTTTCGGTTCCATTCCGGCACGTAAGAAGACAGCAAAGAGCCTTGCTTCAGGCTCTTCCTCTAAGAATAAAGGCTACAGGGAGCCGGCATATCCTGCAGCCAAGAAATCAGTGCAGCCCAAGGGCACGCCTAAGTCCGGCAGATAACGTTTTTTGGAGGGTTTTTGATGGAAAAGGTATACAAGCTCGGTCTTGATATCGGATCTACAACAATTAAAGTAGTTCTTCTCGATGGTGAGAAGATCATTCATAGCGATTATCAGAGGCACCATTCGGATGTGTCAGGTCTTCTGGACGACCTTTTCGAGGACTTGAACAAGAAGTTCCCGGGGATCACCGTTGATGTGGTTATCACAGGTTCAGGCGGACTTTCGGTTGCCAACTGGCTCGGATTCAAGTTCACACAGGAAGTTATGGCTGAGACAAAGGCCATCAAGACATATCACCCTGAGACAGACGTAATCATTGAGCTCGGCGGTGAGGATGCGAAGATCACATATATGCATCCTGTTCTTGAGCAGCGTATGAACGGTACCTGTGCAGGCGGTACGGGTTCATTTATCGACCAGATGGCATCACTCCTTCAGACAGATGCAGACGGTCTGAATAACTTTGCAAAGGATTACAGATCGCTTTATACGATTGCAAGCAGATGCGGAGTATTCGCCAAGTCTGACCTCCAGCCCCTTATCAACGAAGGTGCTGCAAAAGAAGACCTCGCCGCATCGATCTATCAGTCTGTTGTAAACCAGACGATCTCCGGTCTTGCATGCGGAAGACCTATCAAGGGCAATGTTACTTTCTTGGGCGGTCCGCTGTTCTTCAATTCAGAGCTCAGAAATGCTTTCGAGCGTACGCTGGAAGGCAAGGTCGATTCGTTCTGGATGCCTGAGGAAGCCCAGATATATGTCGCTTTAGGCGCAGCTTTGTCTGCTGACGGACAGAATCCCATTGAATTAAGCAAGCTCCTCTTAAAGCTCAAGAACAGGGAAGGGTTCGTGCCTGACATCATCAGGATCGATCCTATCTTCAAGAACGAAGAGGATAAGAAGGCTTTCGATGAGCGTCACAAGAAGGATCAGATACCGGTACTTGATTTTAAGGATCAGAATGGCGAACTCTATCTCGGTATTGATGCCGGTTCCACGACTACAAAGGCCGTAGTTATCAATAGATCCGGCGACCTCGTATATACATACTACGCAAGCAACAAGGGCAACCCTGTCATGAGTGCGGTCAATATCATGAAGGACATCTATTCCAAGATGCCTGAAGACTGCTATATTGCTCATTCATGCGTTACCGGTTACGGTGAGAACATTATAAGGGCAGCTCTTAACGTTGATATCGGTGAGATCGAGACGATGGCTCACTTCCAGTCTGCAAAGTTCTTCTGTCCGGATGTTGATTTCATCATCGATATCGGCGGTCAGGACATGAAGTGCATGAAGATCAGGAACGGCGTTATCGATTCCATCATGCTCAATGAGGCATGTTCATCAGGCTGCGGCTCGTTCATCCAGACATTTGCACAGACTCTCGGGCTCTCAACACCTGAGTTTGCAGAGGCTGCTCTAAGTTCGACAAAGCCGGTAGATCTCGGTACACGCTGTACCGTATTCATGAACTCCAAGGTTAAGCAGGCGCAGAAGGAAGGCGCTTCTGTAGGCGATATCTCTGCAGGTCTGTCTTATTCAGTTGTAAGAAACGCTCTTTATAAAGTAATCAAGATCCGTGATACTGAGCAGCTCGGTAAGAACATCGTCGTTCAGGGCGGTACGTTCTTAAATGATGCAATCTTAAGATGCTTCGAGCTCGTATCCGGAAGAGATGTAATAAGACCTAATGTTGCAGGACTGATGGGTGCATTCGGTGCTGCTCTTATCGCCCAGAGAAGATGCAAGGATTCAGGCTCCAAGTCTGCAGTTCTGGGCAAGGATGATCTTGATTCATTCAAGATGGATACTGAGAATACCCAGTGCCAGGGCTGTACGAATCACTGCCGTCTTACTATCGCTACATTCTCTAACGGTACCAAGTTTGTATCAGGCAACCGCTGCGAGAGAGGAGAGGATCTCGCTCTCGAGCGTTCTCCTTCCAAAGACAAGAAGAAGCTTCCGAATCTTTTCGATTACAAGTACGGAAGAACATTCAGATACTATAAGCCGCTTAAGATCGAGGATGCTCCCAGAGGCGAGATCGGAATCCCGAGAGTTCTTAACCAGTATGAGAATTATCCTTTCTGGTTCACGGTCCTTACCAAGCTCGGATTCAGGGTAATCATATCAGCGAGATCTTCACATAAGATCTATGAGGGCGGTATGGAGACGATCCCGTCTGAGTCAGTCTGCTATCCTGCAAAGCTTGCCCACGGCCATATCGAGAACCTTATCTCAAGAGGCATCAAGACGATCTTCTATCCTGATGTTCCTTACGAGAATATCGAAAACCAGAATTCCAACAACCACTATAACTGTCCGATCGTATGCTCTTATCCGGAAGTTATCCGCAATAACGTCGAGAACCTCTCTGAGAAGAATATCAGGTACTTAAATCCCTTTATGCCGCTTGATAATCTCGACAATGTTGCTCTGCATTTATCTGAGATCTTCGCTTATCTCGGAGTATCAGCAGAAGAAGCTAAGGCAGCGGTTGAGGCTGGTGCTGAAGAATACTTCAACTACAAGGAAGACATCAAGAAGAAGGGTCAGGAGATCCTTAAGGAGATGGAAGAGACAGGCCTTAAGGGTATCGTACTTGCAGGAAGACCTTATCACTGTGATCCCGAGATCAACCACGGCATCCCTGAGATGATCAATTCATTGGGCTTAGCAGTCCTTACGGAAGATTCAGTAGCCAAGCCCGGTGTGTTGAAGCGTCCTATCAGAGTTATCGACCAGTGGATGTATCACACAAGACTGTACGAAGCAGCTGCATTTGTAATCACAAGACCTGACTTGGAGCTCGTTCAGCTTACGAGCTTCGGATGCGGCCTTGATGCCGTTACATCTGACCAGGTTCAGGAGATCTTGGAATCTTCAGGCAAGCTCTATACGCTGCTCAAGATCGACGAGGTAAGCAACTTAGGTGCAGCCAGGATCAGAATGAGATCTCTCGTTGTTGCAATGAATGAGAGACTTGAACTTGAAGCTTCAGGTCAGAAGACAACTTTTGTACCTTCTGATTCCGATGATGCTCCTTATACGATGCACAGAGTAGAGTTTACTAAGGAACACAAGAAGAATCACACTATCCTTGCTCCTCAGATGGCTCCTATCCAGTTCGAGATGGTTGAGTCTGTATTCCATAAGCACGGATATAAACTAAAGCTCTTGAAGCAGGCAACACGTGAAGACATCGAGTGCGGACTTAAGTACGTTAATAACGAT
>JAILHX010000092.1 GCA_024695565.1 Saccharofermentans sp.
GTATTGCCGTCAGAAGCAACGTAAGGAAGTCTTACGGCCTGTGATTTGATCGTGATACCGCGTTCACGCTCGATATCCATGTTATCGAGGATCTGGTCGGTCATCTCACGCTTTTCCCTTACGTGTGTATGCTCGATAAGACGGTCAGCCAGTGTGGACTTGCCGTGATCGATGTGCGCGATAATGCAGAAGTTTCTTATGTATTTACGGTAGTTTTCACTCATGTATTATTCCTTAATGTCAGAGTATCTTTATCTCATTAAGCGGGAAGACTCTGATAATGGCAACGCCCTTGATCCTGTCTGCCGTAAAGGGACCGAGATTACGTGAGTCATTACTTACAGGTCTGTTATCACCAAGGCAGTAATACTCATTATCTCCCAAAACGATCTCGTTGCCTTTCTTCATTGCATCGTCCATCATGGTCGTCTTTGTACCTTCAGGAAGATAATTCTCCTGAAGAAGATAGAACTCGCTGGAATCGGCAGGCTTGATATAAACGTTGCCGTCTTCGATCTTTACGGTCTCTCCGGGAAGTCCTACGATTCTCTTAACGAGATACTCTTTACTGTAGTAACCTTCCATGTCGTGACCGTCCAGGATGACGATGTCACCCCTCTTGTATGAATGGAAATACGTTGAGATCTTCTGCGCATAGATCACATCGCCCGAAGACAGTGTCGGCTTCATGGAATCGCCGTAAACGTTGTCTCTCTGAACGAGGAAAACAACGATGAAGATTCCGGCAAGAACGCCGATACAGATTGTACGAAGCCAATCAAGGATCTCATATGCGGTGCTTCCCTTTTCGAGCCTTCTCTTATGAGAAACAGGCTTGCTTTCAGAAGCTTCATTCTCCGTCGAAACAGTTTCTTCAGCAGATGCCTTTTCAACATCTGTCTCCTCAGACTGCTTTACTTCTTCCTCAACGGGCGCGTCCGTTACTTCGAAAATCTCATTCTCGTTATCGCTCATTAATTCTCTCCGCTTGTTTCCTCAGTAGCTGTGATACTGATATGCAATTCCTCAAGCTGCTTGTCTGTTACATATCCCGGAGCATCCATCATGATGTCCTGTGCATTCTTGTTCATCGGGAAAGGGATTACCTCACGGATCGTATCCTCTCCTGAAAGGAGCATTACCATACGGTCAACACCGGGAGCGATACCTGCATGCGGCGGAGCGCCGTAGCAGAATGCGTTGTACATTGCGGGGAACTTCTTCTTAACGTCCTCTTCGCCGAGTCTTACGAGCTCTCATCAGGCGCTGTAAGAAACCACGATCCTGAGATCATGATCAAGGCTTTCGAGCTCGTAAGACTCGGTGAAGAGGACGTTAAAGCCAAGTTCCCGGCAATGTACAACGCATTCTGCTACGGCGCTCCGCCGCATGCCGGAATCGCTCCGGGCGTTGACCGTATGGTAATGCTCCTGTCGGGCGAAGAGACGATACGTGAAGTCATTCCGTTCCCGATGAACAAGAATGCACAGGACATCATGATGGATGCTCCCGGATATGTAAGCGAAAAGCAGCTCAAAGAGCTTTCGATCAAGATAGACGAAGAGGCAATCTCGGCCGCAAAGACCGAAGAATCCTGATAAAGGTGGCAAATGAAAAAAGTAGATGAAAAACTCCCGTCCGTTGTAGAGGACGCAGAAAACAAAGAACTGACCGAGCTTTCCGCTGATGAGGAGATGGCTGCTGGTTCTGAAGAAGCCAAGGAGCTTTCTGTTGAAATGGAAGAGAACGGCGAAATTGCAGAAGCCGGCGACGCAGCTGAAGCTGATGATGCAGCTGAAGAAAAAGCTGAGGAAACTCCCGAAGAGAAGGCAGCTAAAGCGAAGAAAAAGAAAATCGTGGTATCCGAAGCCATGGACTGGCTGCGCACTATCTGCATAGGTATCCTTGCGGGTGTCCTCCTGGTCGTATTCGTGATCCAGAGAGACAATGTTTACGGTGATTCAATGAGCCCCACGCTCGAATCCGGTGACGTTCTTTTCACACAGAAGATCTCGACATACATCAAGAAATACAACCGCGGTGACATCGTTGTCTTAAACGGTGCCAATATGGAAGGCTATTCCAAGAGCGAATATCTCATCAAGAGGATCATCGGACTTCCGGGTGAGACGGTAAAGATCGCGGAAGGCAATGTATACATCAAGCCGGTAGGCCACAATGATTACTTTGTCCTTCAGGAGAATTATCTTCCCGAGGGTGTAAAGACGACGATGATGGACTACGGTACGGCACACGGATATAACGAGATCAAGCTCGGCGAAAACGAGTTCTTCTGTCTGGGTGACAACCGCCCCGTAAGCAACGACTCACGTAATCTGGGACCCTTTACCGAAGACAGGATAGTTGCTGTTGCCGTTATAAGGGTATTCCCATTCAATATGATAAGGACATTCTGAGGAGATACGCGGTTTATGCCCGACGAGAGTCAAAAGTACATTAGAAACTTCTGCATCATCGCCCATATCGACCACGGAAAATCCACACTGGCTGACCGTTTGATCGAACATACCCACGTAAGGGAAAAACGCGAGATGACGGATCAGATCCTCGATAACATGGATATCGAGAGAGAACGCGGAATAACGATCAAGTCACAGGCTGCAAGGCTTCCTTACAAGGCGTCTGACGGCAACACATACATGTTTAACCTGATCGACACTCCCGGCCACGTTGACTTCAATTATGAGGTATCGAGATCGCTCGCCGCATGCGACGGCGCGATATTGGTCGTTGACGCTTCACAGGGCGTTGAGGCGCAGACACTT
>JAILHX010000097.1 GCA_024695565.1 Saccharofermentans sp.
TACATCGATCCCGGTACGGGAGGAATGTTGTTTACCGTATTGTTCGGTGTATTCGGCGTCGTCATATTCTCTGCCAGAGCTCTCATGATGAAGCTCAAGTATTCTGCCACAGGTGACAAGAACGCCAAGATAAACAAGAACAAGATCCCGATCGTTATATTCAACGAACACAAGAGATACTGGAATATCTTCGAGCCCATAATGAACGAGCTCGATAAGAATGACGTTGAGATCGTTTACATGACGTGCTCTGAAGACGATCCGGCATTTAAGAGACAGTTCAAGCACATCAAGTGCGAATATATCGGAGAGGGCAACAAGGCATTCTCCAAGCTCAATCTTCTCAACGCTTACGTAGTATTCGCCACAACGCCAAGTTTAGACGTATTCCAGTGGAAGCGCTCGAAGAATGTTGACTGCTATATCCATATCATGCACGCAGCCAAGGACTTAACCATGTACCGTATGTATGGTACTGACCATTACGATGCATTCATCCTCGCAGGCGAGTATCAGGAGAAGCAGGCAAGGCAGATGGAAGAGATGAGAAATATCCCTCCCAGAGACATCGCGCTCTGCGGCGTTCCTTATCTCGATGAGATGAAGAAGAGAGTGGAAGCAGCGGGCGAAGTTCCTGAGCATGAGAGAACTGTATTGCTCGCACCTTCCTGGGGTGAGAGCGGTATCCTCACAAGATTCGGCGAGAAGCTCATCGATGCACTTATCTCCACAGGATATAAGGTGATCGTAAGACCTCACCCGCAGTCATTTGCATCAGAGAAGGATATGCTCGATAAGCTCATGGCTAAATACACAGATGAATCGAAGGTCACATGGAACAGAGATACTGATAACTTCGAAGTATTGAGGAACTCTGACGTATTGATCTCGGATTACTCAGCGGTAATGTTCGAATTTGCAATGGTCTTCAACAAGCCCATTATCTATACAGACACGAAGTTTGACATCAGACCTTACGATGCAGACTGGATCGACGAGACACCCTGGACATTCAGGATCCTGCCGAGCCTGGGAATCGAACTTAACGACGATAACGTCGGCGACATCAAG
The DNA here is from genome assembly GCA_024695565.1 of Saccharofermentans sp. Next base: position 1,072 of record JAILHX010000097.1, read on the forward strand.
AATGTAATAGACAAGTGCATCGAGGATCCTTCGTTCACAGAAGGACGCGAGAAGGCACGTCAGGATACATGGATGCACATAGGCGAGAGCGCAAAACTGTCATCTGACTTCATCTACAGGAAATACAAGGACACAGTAGCCAGGAAGGCAAAAGAGAAGCGCGAAGCCGAGAAGGCAGCCAGAGAAAACAAGAAGAAGTTTACTCTTACAAAAGGAAAGTCTTAATTTCAATGACTTTTTTATCGAGCATTTATACTTTTATTATTTCTCCGCTTGAATTACTGTTTGAAGTAATCTTTGTTATTGCGAACAGGATTATAGGCAACGAAGGCCTTGCTATTGTCTTTTTAAGCCTTGCCGTTAACTTCCTTGTTCTCCCGCTATATAAGAGAGCTGATGAACTGCAGGCGGAAGAACGCGACATCCAGGCCAAGATGGCTTACAGGATCAAGCGTACCAAGCAGACGTTCAAGGGCGACGAGCGCTTCATGATGCTTCAGGAATACTACCGCATCAACAAGTACAAGCCGATATATGCACTTAAGAGTTCAGCTTCTTTGCTGCTTCAGATTCCGTTCTTCATTGCCGCATACAGGCTTCTATCCGGAATGGAGAGCCTTCAGGGAATGTCATTCGGCTTCATTTCCGACTTAGGAAAAGAAGACGCAACCTTCATGATTGGTTCTTTCCCGGTTAATATACTTCCTATCGTAATGACGCTCATTAACATCGTAACGGGAATTATTTACACAAAGGGACATCCGCTTAAGTCCAAGATCCAGGTATATGGTCTGGCTGTTGTATTCCTGGTATTGCTTTACCATTCACCGGCAGGTCTCGTATTCTACTGGCTCCTTAATAATGTGTTCTCACTTGTAAAGAATGTCTTCTATAAGTTTAAGAATCCTAAGAAGGTGTTAAGCATAATTCTTGCTTTGGCAGGAATAATACTGTTTGTCTTTGCGATTATCAGTCCGGATTTGACCATTAGAAGACGAGGCTTTCTTATTGCCGGCAGTGTTCTTCTCTTGGTTCCTTTGGCTGCTGCCATATTGCCCGGGCTACTTAAAAGAAAGCCCGCGAAAAAGACTGATGTTAAGAAGTTCACTATCAAAAAGAATGTCTTTACATTTTTGTTTGGTGCAGTATTAATGGCTTTGATCACAGGCTTTCTTATACCTTCATCTGTTATTAGTGCTTCGCCTGAAGAATTCATGGATATCATGAATCCTTATTACAATCCGTTCTGGTATATAGGCAATTCAATGCTCTTGTCCTTCGGAAGTTTCGTCTTATGGGGTGGAGTATTCTATTTCTTTATGAGCGACAATGTGAAGGCTTTGTTCTCTGTAGGCATATGGGCTATGTGCGGCGTATCTGTATTTGATTACATGTTGTTTGGTACAGACCTTGGAATCATCTCATCAGCCCTAAAATACGATGTAACTCCTCAATTTGCCAAAGCCGAATACTTATTTAATCTTGCAGTAGTGATAGCAGTTATAATTGCGTTCGCTTTCGTATATATGAAGTTCCCAAATGTTGCCAAGACTATTTTGGTAGTCGGATCTTTATCTGTTCTGGGTATCGGAATCTATAATTCGTCGATAATAGGGGAGAAGTACAGCTGGTTTAAAAAGAATGTAAGAATCTCTGAGGAGATGCCGCATTTTACATTGAGTACAACAGGACAGAACGTAATAGTAATTATGCTTGACCGTGCCATGGGCACACAGGCTCCATATATATTTAACGAAAAACCGGAACTGCTTGAACAGTTCGATGGCTTCACGTACTATCCGAATACTGTCTCATACGGTGTAGCTACTAATTTCGGTTCTCCTGCATTATATGGAGGTTATGAATACACACCTGAGAGAATGAACGAGCGGGATACAGAGCTTCTTGTTGATAAGCACGATGAAGCGTTGAAGGTAATGCCAGTTATATTTGAAGAAAACGATTATGAAGTAACGGTTATGGATCCTTCTTATGCCGGTTATACGTGGATTCCTGATCTGTCGATATATGATGACTATGAAGATATCAATGCTTATATCACAGAAGGATACTTTGACTACTTCAAGGATGTTCTTAAGAACGGAAACCAGACTGATTCGTTTACAAGATTAAAAGACATACGTAACCGCGATTTCTTCTTTTATTCGCTTATGAAGGTTTCCCCGCTGGTGCTGTTCAATACGATCTATAACGAAGGCAGATATAATGAATCTGTCATTATAGTTGAAGACCCCGAACTTCAGATCAATGAACAGGACTTCTTAAACAACATGAGCGGTAACGATTCGTTCTTCCTTGATTCATATGCCGCTTTAAAGATGCTTCCTGAGATTACCGTAATAAATGACAGTGAGACCAATACATTCTTAATGATGGCAAATAAGACCAGTCATTCACCATGTATCCTGCAAGAGCCTGACTATATTCCGGCAGTAACTCCTGACAATTCAGCATATGATGTGGATATGGCAGACCGGTATACGGTTGACGGAGTCACTATGGAGATGGTAAATGAGAAGCAGATCTCTCATTATCATGTTAATATGGCTGCTTATATTCAGCTTGGAGCCTGGTTTGATTATCTGCGTGAGCAGGGTGTATGGGATAACACAAGAATAATCATCGTTGCCGATCACGGAACAGACCTTAATCAGTTTGATCTGTATTATGTTGGTGTAGATGTAGAAGTGTTTATGCCGCTCCTTATGGTTAAGGATTTTAATGCCACTGGTTTTACAGTAAGTGAAGAGTTCATGACAAATGGAGATACCCCCACATTGGCAACAGCCGGTATTATAGAAGATCCGGTAAACCCGTTTACAGGAAATCCTATAAATTCTGATGCCAAGAACGGACCACAGATGTTGTTTTATTCTGAAGAATTTCATACCGATATCAACAACGGAAACACTTATTTACCGGGCACCTGGCTTGTTTTAAGCGGCAATCCGCATGATGAGAGCAGTTGGTCATATAGCGGCTTCCATTAATTGGAATAAAGTGCTTGACTTGAAAACCCCTTAACTTTATAATTTTTAGGCAATTGGCTGTCATGGTGGGATTAGTTCAGTTGGTTAGAGCGCTAGTTTGTGGCACTAGATATCATGGGTTCGAATCCCATATCCCACCCCAATTTTCAAAATTGCCTCTTATCACTGGGGTGTAGCCAAGGGGTAAGGCACGGGTCTTTGACTCCCGCATTCGTAGGTTCAAATCCTGCCACCCCAGCCAAATGGTTCACTAGCTCAGCCGGTAGAGCACTTGACTTTTAATCAAGGG
>JAILHX010000107.1 GCA_024695565.1 Saccharofermentans sp.
AGCATCATGAAGCGCTCGTCGCCCTTGAATGTCTGCTTCGTACGCTTGATCCTGTAAGCCATCTTGGCCTGAATGTCGCGTTCTTCAGCCTGCAGTTCATCGGCACGTTTATATAAGGGCAGTACCAGGAAATTGACGGCAAGACTTAAGAAGATGATCGATAAACCTTCGTTACCGATGATCTTATTGGCCACCATGAATATGACTTCAAACAGAAGTTCCAATGGCGAGATGATTATTGTGTATAACACATCTAAGACTGCCATAACTGTTCCGATACCTTCCTTTTCGTTTCTTCAACAATATAACTTTTAAATATAAAGGCTTCAATAGAAACCTACGTATTCCCAGTTTTCCGGATCGTGCGGGTCTCCTTCAAGCACGAACCAGGCACCGGGTCTGAATGTGTTGCGGCCAATATTTTCTTCGCAGAGATAATAGTCTGAGAAGAAAACAGTCTGAGGTCCGTTCTTGGGATCCGAAGTGATGGGATTGCCTGTAAACGGATTTACAGGGTCATCGATAAGCCCTTCCGTTGCCAGGACCGGAGTATCTCCGTTGGTCATGAAGTCTTCTGATACCGTAAATCCTGTTGCATCAAAATCCTTGACCATCAGAAGCGGCATGAAGAACTCCATATCGGTGTCGTTGCATGTTATGCCGAACTGACCGAAGTTATATCCGTGATCTGCTACCAGAATGATCCTTGTGTTATCCCAGACGCCCTGTCCGCGCAGATAGTCGAACCATTTGCCTAGCTGGATATATGTAGCCATATTGGACTGGTAGTGAGTTACCTGGTCCATGGTGGTCATCTGCATGGTGACTCCGTCGATCGTATAACGTGAGACCATGTCGGTATCGTATTGGGTGTTATCGACTCTGATCGCGGGAACATAATCAGGCTCCTGCAGAAGGCACGGAGAGTGGGACGTCTTGTTTACCATAAGACAGAATGTGTTTTCAGAGCCGTCGCTTACTGTCGTGATGTTTGGCAGATTTGTAAGTACCGGATACCACTCAATAAAGTCCTTATCAAATCCCGTAGCCGTTGTAAGGCTGTCACGCTTCTGCGATACGGAAGGTGCAGTCAGTGCATCTGAACTGCTTGAATCGTTGTAAAGACCGTTATCGTATAAGATCCCCTGCAGGAACAATGGTGATACCTTCATCATCGAGAAGCAGTACAGGTTGCGGTTAAGACTCTCCTTAACTCTCTCGGAAATAGCATTAAGAGATCCTCCGTCTTCTGCTTCGTCAAAATAGTTAAAGCGGGCACGCGTGATATAAGTGTTGAATTCAGGATGGTCATCGTAGATTGAGAGAACGGGGATCTCGTTATATCCTGCAAACGAAGGATCGCAGACCGTTACTTCATATCCGGCTCTGCCGAATATCTCGGGCATTACTTTGAGAGCTTCATTGTGCTTATCCACGAGGCTTAGTTCGGGCCTCTCATTTATCCTGTCAGGAGTATATTCATAACCGCCATATAGAGCAGGTGCTCCGAACAGAGTGTACGCTCCGTAAGAGATCGTATTCGGATAGTAGGTAAAGCCGTCAAACTGCTCTAACAGTTCGGGCTTCTCGTTAAATACGTAAGGAACCTGAGTGCCGAGTGAACGGTCGATCATGAGGACGACGACGTTCCTGCCGTTCTTACTTAACGGTATATAGGGCATCTCTTCAGACGGAGCGTTGTATTTGTAGAACCAGGTATAGCCGCCCCAGATATCGGCAGAGTTGAAAAAACCTGCTGCAAAAACTGCCAGGATCCCGATAATGAGCACCATCTTTGCAACGATCCTGAATTTAGTGATGACAAAATACAATACGGCAGCCACCGCAATTACTCCAAGCGTGTTAAGCAGATACTGCGTGAGGCTAAATGCCGGCTCGACCTTGTATTGAAGAGTCGATGACAGAACACCTAAGTCAGTTCCGAACAGCATGTAATCAAGTATCGCAACGCCGCTTAAGATCCAGATGCCTTTGGTAAAGACCGCCTTCATCTTATCGCTTATGAAGAAGTAGAATACGCCGCCCCACAATACCCAGCTGCCGAATGACAGGATGCTTGCATATGCGATATGGATCATTGGATTTGTCGGATTAATGATATCGATAAACTCTTCAACGGAAGCCCTGATGACCGTTGTCGGGATCAGGAATCCCGTTACCATGGCCATGAATACCGCACCTGCGAAGAATGTTCCCCTGGATGCCGCTTTGGGTTCGATCGTAATTCCCGTCCTGATCTTCGACATGAATTCAGGCTTCTTAAGTTTGTAGATGAGGTTTTTGACAAGCGCGAAAACGTTGTTTAACAGCCAGTAGAAAACAAGACCTGCAGGTGAGTGGTAGAGCAGTACGAGGAATACGACAGCCAGGCCATATACCTGGATCTTGGACTTAAGAGGCTGACCCTTTGTGTAGATGATTCCCGTTACGATATTGATGAGTGTCATCACGATAGGGAGGATGTTCACAGGGAAGCTGCCTATCATGAAGGCTGCATCTTCTTTTCCAAGATCTTGGATAAAGCCGAAGGACATTCCCTGCAAACTCTGCATACCTGACAGGAGCCTGTATGCTGCGATGAAGAACGGGATCTGCAGAAGAAGTGAAGCGGAACTCTTAAGTGCGTAGATTGGTTTGTAGTGATTGATGCGGTAGTATTCCTGAAGCATCATGAACCGCTCGTCGCCCTTGAATGTCTGCTTCGTGCGCTTTATCCTGTCTGCCATCTTTGCCTGGATATCACGTTCTTCAGCCTGAAGCTCATCTGCACGTTTGTAGAGAGGGAGTACCAGGAAGTTAACGGCAAGGCTTAATACTATGATCGACAATCCTTCGTTGCCTATGAATCTGTTTGCGACCATGAATATCACTTCGAACAGCAGTTCAAGAGGTGAGATTATCAGGGTATAAAGAGCAGACAGAAAAGACATGGTTATTACCCTTCGCCGATATACGTCCAGCTGTCAGGGTCGTGAGGATCGCCGTTAAGCTCATACCACGGACCCGGAATAAATGTGTTGCCGTTGTTCTTCTCAACGTCGAGGATCTCGGAACCGAAGATATGCTGAGGTCCGTTCTTCGGATCTGAATTGATCGGATTGTTCGTAAATGGATTAACCGGATCTTCAATGAGCCCGGCCATGGCTAGTGTCGGTGTATCACCGTTTGTCATGAATTCTTCTGATACAGTAAAGCCTGTTGCATTGAAGTCCTTGACCATGAGAAGCGGCATGAAGTATTCGAGATCCTGACCGTTGCAAGTCAGTCCGAACTGGCCTAAGTCTCTGCCGTGGTCTGCTACCAGGATGATCCTCGTGTTATCCCAGACACCCTGCTCACGGAGATAATCGAACCATTCTCCGAGCTTAAGGAAAGCAGCCATGTTAACGTGGTAGTGGGTCACCTGGTTCTCTGTTGTCATCTGCATCGTTACTCCGTCTACGGTGTAACGATCGACCATATCCACATCGTATGCAGTGTTGTCGACGTTCAGTGCAGGAGTGTAATCAGGTTCCTGAAGGATGCAGGGCGAGTGTGTAGTGTCGTTGGACATCATGAAGAAGTAATTGTCAGAACTGCTGTTAATTACCGTCATGTCAGTAAGCTTAGTAAGAACAGGATACGATTCCAGGAATGCCTGGCAGTAACCTGTGCTTACCGAGAGACCGTCCATCTCCTGTACGAGAGCAGCTGCATTGATCGCACCATCAGTGCTGCCGGTTCCGTTAGAAGATTCGTTGTAGATTCCGTTGTTGTAGATCGTCTCCTGTAAAACGACAGGAGAGATCTTCATGAGCGAGTAGCAGAAGAAGTTACGGTTGCGGATGGCGCTGACACGCTCAGACGAAGCGATCGAAGCTTCGCTGTTCATGTCATCTTCGAAGTAACTGAATCTGCCTGTCGTGTTGTAGCAGTGGAATTCCGGATGACCGTCGTAAATGGACAGATCAGGGATCCAGTTGTATCCGGCATAAGAAGGATCACATATGGTAACATCGTATCCGCTTTCGCCGAACAGAATAGGCATTACCTGAAGAGCTTCGTTGTGTTTGCTCTCGAGGCTTAAGTCATCTCTCTCGTTCATTCTCTCAGGCGTGTAATCGTAACCGCCGTAGAGCGCGGGTGACCCGAAGTTCGTGTATGCACCGTATGAGACGGTGTTCTTATAGTATGTAAAGCCGTCGAACTGCTCTAAGAGCTCAGGCTTCTCGTTGAAGATATAAGGAACCTGTGTTCCCATTGCACGGTCGAGCATGATGACAATAACATTCTGACCTTCCGTGCTGAGCGAGATAGCCGGCATCTCTTCTGTCGCTGCCGTGCGGTTCTGATACCACAGGAAAGAACGCCATACGAGTGCCGAATTATAGGCGCCGATCCCCGCAACTGTCAGTACACCGACAATAAGAACTGTCTTGGCGATCTTAAATGTTTTCGAGAACACGATATGGAAAACAACGCAGACGGCAATAATGACAGCCGTGTTGAGAAGATAATCAGTGAGTCTGAACGAAGGTGTCTGATCGAACTTGAGTGTCGAAGACAGCGTTCCGAGATTGGTTCCGAAGAGCATGTAATTGACGACTGAGATCCCGCAGATCATCCATACGGCTTCGCAGAACAGGGACTTTATCCTGTCGCTCATGAAGAAGTAGAATACGCCGCCCCACAGTACCCAGCTGCCGAATGACAGGAGCATCGAGTTAACAATGTAGATGACGGGGTTAGAAGGATGCAGGACATCGATGAATTCTTCAGCTGAAGCGTGAATGACAGCCGAAGGGATGAGAAGTCCCGTTATGAATGCCATCAGGATAACGCCGGCAAAGAATGCGATGACATCTTTAGGCTGAGCCTTAGCCTTCTTAGGGAGCTTGATCTTGCCCAATACGAGAGGAAGCGCCAGAAGCAAGCAGCCTACAGAGAGAAGGACCTTCTGTCTGATATCAAGGTCAGGTCTTATAAGCGTCAGAACGAGTATCACAGCTCCTGTAATTGCCAGGAGTATACTCAATACTTTCTTCGGATTCTTGAGTTTGTAGAAGATGTTCTTAACGAGTGAGAATACGTTGTTTAAGAGCCAGTAGAAAACAAGTCCTGCAGGTGAATGGTAGAGCAGTACGAGAAATACTGCTGCAAGACCGTAGACCTGTATCTTTGCCTTCAGCGGATGACCCTTTGTATAGATGATTCCCGAGATGATGTTGATCAATGTCATCGCGATCGGAAGGACGTTTATGGGAAAGCTCCCGATCATGAACATGGCGTCTTCCTTGCCTAAGTCGGAGATAAAACCGAACTGCATGCCCTGCAGGCTCTGCATTCCTGAGAGCAGGTTGTAGGCTGCGATGAAGAACGGGATCTGAAGGAGCAGAGAAACAGAACTCTTAAGAGCATAGATCGGCTTATAGTGATTGATCCGGTAGTATTCCTGGAGCATCATGAAGCGCTCGTCGCCCTTGAATGTACTCTTGATATTCTTGATCCACGGGGCCATCTTGGCCTGGATGTCGCGCTCTTCAGCCTGAAGCTCATCGGCTCTCTTATAGAGCGGGAGAACCAGGAACTGAACGGCAAGGCTTAAAAATATGATAGATAAACCTTCGTTGCCGATGATCTTATTTGCGACCATGAAGATCACTTCGAAGAGAAGCTCGAGCGGTGAGATTATGAACGTGTAAAGCATTGAGAGGATCGACATGTTTTACGCCCCCTTCACCTTCAAAGCGGTCTTCTTTTTGGACTTCTGCTTTGAATTCTTATTGGTTTCACGTTCTTCAGCGGCTTTCTTCGCGAGAACTTCATTGTATTTTTCCATTATGAAATCAACTGATCTCTTTGTGCCTTCGCCCATGTGGACCCATGTCTCGGCGCGTGCCTTGTCACGTCCTGCCTGGAATGAAGGATCCTCGATGCATCTGTCGATCAGATCTTTGATGTTATCAACATTCTGTTCATTGAGTTCCAAGCCGAAGTCGGGAAGTACCCTGAATGTCCACATCTCCTCGTCGATCCATGCGGCATCGTAAGGTCTCTTGTCAAAAGATGCCTGAGTGTAGATGACGGGCTTGTCGAATACGAGTGAGAAGTCGAAGATGACGCCCGAGAAATCGGAGATCAGTATATCTGACTGCCTTAGCACTTCGAAGTTATCGTTATCCCTGTTCCACTCGACCTTCGAAGGATCGGAATACTTGGACATGAGCTTATCGAGCATATCCTTCTCGGAAGTATAAGACTGGGGATGAGGTCTTATCGTGATCTTATAACCCGTTGATATCAGTGCGTCGATCAACCGCTCGCCATACTTGGTGAGAAGTCCGCTCGCGCCCCATGAGGGAGCCAGAAGGACACGTCTGTCATGGGCGGGGACTTCGCCTGAAGTCTTAAGTCTCTTCATCATCTCGTCCATGTAAGGGATGCCGCAAAGAGCGATATCTTTATGGGGGATCTCGCGCAGATCCTCCAATTGGCGGATCTGCTTCTCCTGATACTCGCCCGAGAGGATTATGGCGTCATAGTGGTCGATGCCGAACATACGGTAAAGCGTGATGTCACTTGCCGCGTGGGGAATGTGTATATAGCAGTCGACATTTTTCGAGCGCTTCCATTGGAAGACATCAAGGCTCGGAGTCGTTGACAGGACTACGGAAGCATTCAGGAGATTGAGCTTGGAGAATGCCTTATTGCCCTCGCCGATGAACTTACCGGTGATGTATTTGTATTTCTTACCAAAGACCGGGTCGTCTTTTGAACATGTGAGATACTCGACCTTCTGGCCGCGCTCCTCGAATTCATCTAATATGGGCTCGAAAATATTCCAGTATCTCTTATGGTCGGTAAATACAGCGATCGGGATCTTCCGGTCATTGATCTTGGCGGTCTTTCCGCCGCTGATACGGAACTTGAGCTTCATTATGAGTGCCCGCAAAGAGAATACTGCCACACCAAAGATACCAAACAGTATGGTAAACAGCATTCCTCCCGTACCGGGATCGATATATAAAACCTTCAAAAGACCCATTAATATAAAGACTCTTTCCGCATT
>JAILHX010000117.1 GCA_024695565.1 Saccharofermentans sp.
GACGATCCCGTATCCATGCGCCAGGCAGGAATCATCTATGCAACAGAGCAGATCATCGACCTTATCGCAAACGGCATTACACACATTCACGTCTATTCGATGAACAAGCCCGACGTTGCTTCCGATATTCTCTATAACCTCAAAGGAATCATCGGATAATGCCGCTCGGAGTAGACATACCTGTAAAAGAAGTCCAGCGTTACATGGGCTATCACGGGATCGTTGAGATCGATCCCGAGACTAAGGCGCGCATCGATACTGCGATCGACCGTGTAAGCTCCCAATCTCATCCGCGCATCATCATCAAGGAATACCCTATAGAGTTATTAGATAACAAGGTAATAATCCACGCCGGCAACGAGGATCTTACTCTCGAATCGGAATCATTGTTAAGGAACCTGGAAGGCTGCTGCGGAGCGATGCTCCTGGCCGCAACTATAGGTCCTGCATGCGATATGCTCGTCAGAAGAGCAAGCGTTACATCAGCTGCCGATGCCTCCATCTATCAGGCCGCAGGCGCTGCCGCGATCGAAGCATTCTTGGACGACATGAATGACAAACTTAAGTCAGAATACGAAGCCAGGGGACTGTTCCTCCGCCCGAGATTCTCTCCGGGCTACGGCGATCTTAAGCTCGATCACCAGAAGGACTGGTTCAGGCTTCTTGATATAACAAAGCAGATTGGTATCGAACTTACGGATTCACTTCTTATGGTCCCTACCAAATCCGTTACAGCACTGATCGGCATCGGCTACGATCCTTCGAAGGTCAGATGCCATGGCTGCGCCGGCTGCAACAGGCACGATACATGCGAATATTCAAAAGGAAGCACTTGATATGGGTTTAAGAGAAAGACTTGGCAAAGAATGGTTATTCTGTGACGGCGGTACCGGTTCCATCCTGCAGGGCATGGGACTCAAAGGCGGAGAGCTCCCCGAGCTTTGGAACCTCAACAGGCCTGATGATATCGTTGCTCTTAACAGAGCTTATTTTGAAGCAGGTTCCAATATCGTAAACACCAACACATTCGGTGCCAACAGCTTCAAATTCGATAACGTATCAGAAATAGTCACCGCGGCTGTAAAGCTTTGTCAGCGCGCGCGAAAAGAAGCAGGCCGTGAAGACGACGCTTACGTTGCGATCGACGTGGGTCCTACGGGCAAGCTCTTAGAGCCCATGGGAGATCTGGCATTTAATGATGCGGTAAAGATTTTCGCTGAGATAATAAAGGCCGGTTACGAAGCAGGCGGAGACCTCGTTGTCATCGAGACCATGAGCGATTCATATGAAGCTAAGGCTGCAGTCGTTGCAGCTCACGAAGTATGTGACCTGCCCGTCATCGTTACTATGGTATACGACGAACAGGGAAAGCTCCTTACAGGCGGCAGCGTCGAAGGCACGGTCGCAATGCTCGAAGGCCTTAAGGTCGATGCCATCGGCATCAACTGCGGATTCGGCCCGAAGCAGATGCTCCCTATCGCAGAACGCCTTGTAGAGTGCTGCTCCCTTCCTATCGTCGTAAACCCCAATGCCGGACTTCCGAGAACAGAGAACGGCGTAACCGTATATGATGTTGATCCCGATGACTTTTCGCTCGTTATGGAACAGATCGCCAAATTAGGCGTTCATGTCATGGGCGGCTGCTGCGGCACGACTCCCGCTCACATCAGCAAGATGATAGAGACTGTAAAAAAGATCCCTTTCACTCCGCCCGTTTACAAGACAAAGACTTATGTAACAAGTTTTGCAGACTGCGTTGAGATCGGAAGAAAGCCTGTCATCATCGGCGAGAGGATCAACCCTACCGGCAAGAAAAAACTTCAGCAGGCATTAAGAGACAACAACATCGACTATATCCTCACAGAAGCTCTGAAGCAGGAAGAAGCAGGCGCTCACATTCTTGATGTTAACGTCGGTCTTCCTGAGATAGACGAACCTCACATGATGGAAGATGTTGTCCTGAAGATCCAGTCTGTCACAAACCTCCCCTTGCAGATCGATACGACTGATATAGAGGCGCTTGAACGCGGAATGAGGATCTATAACGGCAAGCCCATGATTAACTCCGTTAACGGTAAGTTGGAGAACATCAAAGCGGTCATGCCTCTGGTCGCTAAATACGGCGGTGTCCTTGTCGGACTTCCTCTTGATGAAGACGGCATCCCTGCCACTTCTGACGGCAGGATCGCGGTTGCTAAGCGCATCTATGAAGCTGCAGATGAATACGGCATCCCCAGAAAAGACATTGTCATCGACGGACTTGCGATGACTATTTCATCTGACCCTAATTCCGCTATCGCGACACTTGATACGGTAAGACGCGTAAGAGATGAATTTTGCGGTCATTCGATACTTGGTGTCTCCAACATCTCATTCGGTCTTCCCGCAAGGGAACTCGTAAATTCGCACTTCCTTACAATGGCAATGCAGAACGGTCTGTCATGCGCGATCATCAACCCATGCAACGGCCCCATGATGGCTTCCTATAGATCATTTAATGCCCTTTTGAACCTCGATCCCAAACTCGAGGAATTCATCGGCGCTTACAAGGATTATGTTGCAGGAACGGGCTTTGCTTCCACAGGTAATTCGAAGAGCGCTTCTTCTCAATCAAATGCAGTCTTAAGTCTTTCTGAAGCCATCGAAAGAGGTGTCACGGGGCGCGCTGCAGAAGCCATGAAGGAACAGCTTGATTCAGGAAGACAGTCGCTCGAGATAATCGATGCCGAACTTATTCCCGCTTTGGACCGCGTCGGCAAAGGTTACGAAGCAGGGACCGTGTTCCTCCCCCAGCTTCTCATGAGCGCCGATGCAGCTAAGGCAGCATTCGCAGTCGTTAAGGAAGCCATGTCAGATAAGCCCAGGACCACAAAGGGCCGCGTCATCCTCGCGACCGTAAAGGGCGACATCCATGACATCGGCAAGAACATCGTTAAGGTAATGCTTGAGAATTACGGTTACGACGTTATCGACTTAGGCAAAGACGTCGCACCTGAGATCATTGTTGACTGTGCGATCGAGAACAACATCCGCGTCGTAGGTCTTTCCGCTCTCATGACGACGACTGTTGCATCAATGGAAGAAACCATAAAGCTTTTGCGCGAGAAAAAGCCCGATACAAAGGTCGTCGTAGGCGGCGCTGTCATGACGCCGGAATACGCCGACAAGATCGGTGCTGACGCATATGCAAAAGATGCGATGGGAACAGTCAGGTATTGCGATTCGATCTTCGGAGAACAGGGCTATCTGCCGCTTAATTGATCCTGATCTTCCGCCCAATAGCGGAGTCTGACCCCGGACTAATCCTCAGCGGACAGGTATACAAGATATCTCTTCTTCATGTCGATCCCGGTCGTCTTGAACTGCGCGATATGACCGTCGTAGTAGAAAAGATTCTGAAGATCTATATAAGATGTGTTGCCTATGACTGTCAAAAGATCTAATTCCCGCTCAACTTCCACTTCCATAAGATGGCTGAGCTTTTTGGGTTCATCGCCGTTCTTTACAGCAAGCATGTTATCGATGGAGATTTTGAAGAAAGGATTCTCATCAGCTTTGAGCGCGTCCCACAGGGCGCCGGAAAAATCAGCATCAGGTCTTATCGTATAAACGCTCTTAACGAAGTCACTGTATGCTTCTATAACATCTTCCAGTCTGGTGCCGGGAGTCTCGGAACTTCTGAGAAATAAGCAGAGGCTTTTCAATGGTTCTTTCTGCCTTAACCCGCCGAATATCGCAAGCGAATTGATCTGTTTGAGTAACTCGGACATATCCTATATCTCCCGTGTAAATCTTTTTCTATTTTACAGCGTTGAGGCAGACATTTGTATAAAAAGTTTTACTTTTCTTCAATATTGGCAGCCTGGTCGGTCTGGCCTGTCTGCTGGGTCCATGTCTTCTTGTATTCACGGGGCGACTGGCCGAACATCTTCTTGAACGTCTCGGACATATAACTTACACCGTTGAATCCCGTAAGCTCTGCTATCTCAGCTAATGTTCCCCGGGAACTTCTAAGATACTCTGCGACTTTCCGCGTGCGCAGATGAAGCAGATAGTTTACAGGCGACTCACCTACATACTGGTTGAAGAGTTTGTTGCACAAAGACTTACTGATATTGCCGCTCTCGGCAATCTTCTCGAGCGTGATGGCATCGCGGTAATTCTGCTGGATGAAGTACATCATCTGCTTGAATGCATACTTATGCGTATCTGACAGAACTTCTGTCTCGACTATTCCGTATGTCCTGCTCTGTTCTAACAGTATTTCCCATATCTCGAAAAAAGTCTTCGTGATCTGAAATGCATCGTGCCTTATCGCAGGGAGCTTTAACATCAGCTCGTGCATCTTCTCGGTGCGCTCGTTAAGATCGCGGAATCTCAAGTATCCGATGTCAGGATTATTAAGTATGGGAAGCAGTGCCTGCATCTCAACTGCGATCGAAGAATTGAGGACAGCGGGATCTGCTACGAAGATTATATACTTCGCGACTTTATCGTCTAAACAGATACTGTAATGAATGCGGTTCGCGTTAACGAAGATGGTATCTCCTTCATGAAGTATTATCGTTCTGCCGTCAACGGAATAGGCCATCTTGCCTTCCGTGACCGAGACCATCTCGATATCAGGATGGTAGTGGGGAACGTTTGCCCACGTGCATCTGGGCGCTACCCAGCCCTCATAAATATACGAAGGAAAGGATTCATCATCGTAGTTAACGATCTCTGAACCGTCTTCTCTCTTGACGATAAGACCCATGACTTCTTTCTTCATAACAATCTTGCCTCCGTAGAACCGAAACTATAACTATCTTCCACCTGCGTAGAATATTGTTATAAAACTATGCGGCAAAAGCCGTATATTTGACCATTTACGAACAATATACTTGTAATCGTAAAGAAAATCAACCGATAAAAGGAAGTGAACAACATGGCACAGGAAGCAATCGTAATGGAAAACCTTTGCAAGGACTTCAAGGTCTTAAACCGCCACGAAGGACTTAAGGGAAGCATCAGAGATCTTTTCTCAAGAGACTACAAGACGATCTCTGCGGTAAAGGACGTTTCTGTCACAGTTAACCAGGGTGAGATCGTAGGATATCTGGGACCTAACGGCGCAGGCAAGTCAACAACAATTAAGATGATGACCGGCGTCTTAGAACCCACATCAGGCAAGATCCTGGTCAACGGACTCGTGCCATATAAGGACAGGACCAAAAACTGCGAGAACATCGGCGTTGTCTTCGGACAGAGAAGCCAGCTCTGGTGGGCGCTCCCCCTCATAGAATCCTTCAAGCTCTTAAAGGATATCTATATGGTTCCCCAGAAAGAGTACGATAGCATGATCGAGCTCTACAGGTCCTTGGTCGATATCGAACCGATCCTTCATAAGACCGTCCGTCAGATGTCTCTGGGTCAGAGAACGCTCTCTGATATCCTCGCGGCATTCCTGCACAATCCCGGGATCGTCTTTCTCGACGAACCTACCATCGGTCTGGACGTTTCGATGAAGTCGAAGATCAGAGACCTCATCTTAGGACTTAATAAAGAGAAGAACACAACTGTTATTCTTACCACTCACGACATGGGTGACGTTGATGCTCTCTGCAAGAGGATAATCATCATCGACGAAGGCAAAAAGATCTACGACAACGACATAGATCACCTGAAGTCTTACTTCGGATCTTACAGGACTCTGCGCGTAAGACTCGATAACAAAGACGAATGGGAAGAGACCGTGATCGACGAGAAGACAACTGACGTTATGTCCGTCATCACCGAATATCAGAAGACACACAAGGTAAAAGACATTCAGCTTCAGGAGATCTCGACCGAAGAGGTCATCAAGAAGATCTATGAAGGAGGCTCTTTATGACACTTCGAAAATACATTGCCCTGATGCGCGCCGGGATCATGGAATCCCTGCACTTCAGACTGGGCACGGCGGTTACGCTTTTCGCGAACCTGATATACCTGGTACTCGTCTACTTCTTATGGAAAGCAGTCTACGATTCATCAGGCGTTGACGTAGTTAACGGCATGACATTCACGGATACCATGATCTACCTGATCCTGGCCACAGCACTTTTTAACTTCCTCGAGATGTTCGTCGTCTGGGATATGAGCCGTTCCATCCAGTCAGGCAAGATCATACTTGATCTGTTAAAGCCAATGAACTTCAGAACATACACATTCTGGAGCTATTCAGGATCGCATGTCTCACAGTTCATACTGGCATTCGTCCCCACGTTCATCGTGGTCATGATCGTCACCAAAGGCGCGATACCTATGGGCCTTAATCTCGTGAGGTTCATCATATCGGTCATCTTCGCACTTATTATCAACTTCTCTGTCGAGATGCTGGTGGCGACCCTCTGCCTCTACACAGAATCTACATGGGGCGTCAACATCGTCAAGGAGACGATCGTGCTCGTCTTATCAGGCGCTTCGATCCCGCTGGCATTCTTCCCTGACAGCATAAGGACTGTCATAAGCTGGCTGCCCTTCCGTGCCATCTACGACATTCCGCTTCAGGTGCTCCTTAACAAGGGCGGATCGGACACCATAGAAGGCCTTGCGAAGATGTGGGGAATGCAGCTCGGATGGTGCGTGATCTTAAGCATTGCAGGGATCTTATTCTGGAACCATGCCGTTAAGAAGATAACGGTGAATGGAGGTTAATTATGTCTAAAAAGAGAGGACTGAAATTCTATCTTTCCATATACCGCAAGATCCTGATCCAGGATCTCAAGAGCAAGATGAGTTACCGCGCAGACTTCATCATCTCAACATTCGGAATGATCATGACGAATCTCGCCGGCTTCATTACATTCATCGTGCTGTTCCACAACTTCCCGACGATCAACGGCTGGGACTTAAATCACATGCTGTTCCTTTACGGCTTTTCGCTGGTTGCGTTGACGCCTGTGCAGTGCTTTTTTGACAACAACTGGAACCTCCGGGCCATGGTCTATTCGGGTGACTTCATCAAGTACTGCTTCAGGCCGGTCAACGTCTTCTTCTACTTCATGTCGGAAGTATTCGACGTCAAGGGATTGGGACAGCTCGCATTCGGTCTCGGAACGCTCATTTACGCCTGGGCGAAGATCGGTATCCCCGTAACGTTCATCACGATTGCTCAG
>JAILHX010000124.1 GCA_024695565.1 Saccharofermentans sp.
GGTAACGCTCTTGTTGAGCTCGGTAAGAAGAACCCCAACGTAGTTGTTCTTGATGCTGACCTCGCAGGCGCAACAAAGACTTCCACATTCAAGAAGGAATTCCCGGACCGTCATATCGACTGCGGTATCGCAGAAGCTAACATGACCGGTATCGCTGCAGGTCTTTCAACATGCGGCAAGATTCCGTTCGTTTCTTCTTTCGCAATGTTTGCAGCAGGCAGAAACTTCGAGCAGGTTAGAAACTCAATCGGTTATCCCCACCTCAATGTTAAGATCGGCGCTACACACGCTGGTATCACAGTAGGTGAGGACGGTGCTTCACACCAGTGTCTCGAGGACGTTGCTCTTATGAGAACGATCCCCGGTATGACAGTTATCGTTCCTTCTGACGATATCGAAGCAAAGGCTGCAGTTATGGCAGCTGCCGAGACAGAGGGTCCCTTCTACATGAGATTCGGCAGAGCTGCAGTTCCGGTAATCAACGACAGACCTGACTACAAGTTCGAAGTAGGTAAGGCAGTTGTTATCAAGGATGGCACAGACATGGTCATCTTCGCAAACGGTGTCTGTGTTGCTGAAGCACTCGGCGCAGCAGAGAAGCTCGCTGCTGACGGAATCAACGCTGCAGTTGTTAACGTTCACACAGTTAAGCCCATCGACAAGGATACAATCCTTGAGTTCGCAAAGAAGACAAACAGAGTATTCACAGTTGAAGAGCACTCCGTTATCGGTGGTCTGGGAAGCGCAGTTTGTGATGTACTGTCCGAGAACTATCCTGTAAAGGTTAAGAAGATCGGTGTATATGACAGATTCGGTAAGAGTGGCCCGGCCGGCGCCCTCATGAAGGAATTCCAGCTCGACGCTGAAGGAATCTACAATCAGATCAAAGCTGCACTCTGATCCTTTAGGATTAAGTTGTTAAATTAATAAGGAGTCGCCTGATGGCGGCTCCTTTTATGTTGTTTATTAATCTGCCGGATAACGTTAGTCTCTTCCTTCGCGCTCCTCGAAAGATATCTCCGCACCGAGTTTCTCGAAGATCCTCTTGAAGAAGAGGGAGTAGAACATTGCGATGGTGGAGAATCCCATGAATACCAGGATGCTCAGTGAAGTTACAGTGAACTGATATACAAGGAATGCAAGACCGCCGGTGATGACGATGATCATCAGAGTGACCGGAATGTTTGTTATTGCCAGAAGAACCGAATTCTTAAGGTACTGCTTGAAGCTCTCTTCGAACCAGGCCAGAAGAGGGAATGCATAAACCGATGAAGAAAATACCACGGCCAGGAAGAAGTAAGCAGGGTAAGCAGCCCAGTAATACTCGGGATCCATCATGTTGTTGACCATAAAGATCTCGAACAGGAAGAATGCGGTAAGGGCAGTGTAGAGGAGCTGGAACAGAGTTGCCTTAAGGAAGTTGTTCTTAAAGCAAGTAAGGTAATCTTTCCAGACAGACGGATTATCACCGGCGAGTATAGCTATTGTTATTCTATATAAAGAAGTAATAGAAGCGCCGATGGTGATTACCGGTATACAAGTAATGATAAATAAGAAATTAACTATGATCAGATTAGCTAATGCCGTGAGGAACCTG
The DNA here is from genome assembly GCA_024695565.1 of Saccharofermentans sp. The sequence continues at coordinate 1,598 of JAILHX010000124.1, forward strand.
GTGCCTGCGCTCTTCGGACTGAAGAATGACGGGCGCGGTCCTTTGCTGTTTGATGCCATAAATATCTCCCATATGTAAAATGAATATACGAATAATATCACATAAAGTGCTTTATGTGCTTGAAGTGGAGTTGAAGTCGCCGGGCACCACCAAAAACGACGATTTTTGTCTGGTTTTGTGCGATAGTAACAAACGCCCTTGTGAGTGCTGACAACTCGCGAAAAGGGGTGCTTTGTGCGAATGATACAAACGAAGTGCAAGGGCCTTGTGCAAGCGACAACAGATTACCCACTTTTTATGCAAATTAACCTTTCCAAAAGCAAATTTTGTACAATTTTGTCAACAAACGCAAGATTTGTATAATTGTGGGCAATTTGTAGCAATAAATGTGGAGAAACAAACAATCTTTTTGACTATTATCTATCGTGTAGAAGGTCCGAAAGGGCCCGAACAAATTCATTAAGGAGGAAACTTTATGAAAAAGGTTATTGCCAGTGTTCTTTCTGTAGCTATGGTAGCAGCTTTCGCAGCTGGTTGTACAACAACTACAGAGACCACAGCAGGCGGTGAAACAACCAGTGGTGATCAGCCCGTAGAGACAACAGGAGGCGAAACAACTGTTGAAACTGAGGAGACAACTACTGAGAAGCAGGAGATGACAATTGGTACAGGTTCTGAGGTAATCAATCTGTGGTCATTCACAGACGAGATCCCGAAGATGGTTAACCAGTATGTTACACAGAATCCTGATTTCGGTACAAAGTACACAGTTAAGTGCACAATCGTTGCTACTGATAACGGTGCTTATCAGCAGGCTCTCGACGCAGCTCTTGTAGCTGGTGGTGATGCAGCTCCTGATATGTACGCAGCAGAGGCAGCTTTCATCCTCAAGTATTCACAGGGTGATATGGCTAAGTTCGCAGCTACTTATGAGTCTCTTGGTATCGATGTAGATGCTAAGGCAGCAGCAGCTGAGATCGCTCCCTACACAATCGACATCGGTTCACGTGATGGTAAGATTGTAGCTCTTGGTTATCAGGCAACTGGTGGTGCTATGATCTACAGAGCTTCTATCGCTAAGGAAGTTTTCGGTACAGACGATGCAGCTGAGATTGAGAATATCGTAGGCGCTGGTTCTGGTAACTGGGACAAGTTCTGGGAAGCAGCAGCAACTCTTAAGGAAAAGGGTTATGCAGTTGTTTCTGGTTCTGGCGATATGTGGAACGTTTGCGAGAAGAGCGCTACACAGCCTTGGATCGTTAACGGCGAGCTCAACATCGCTCCTGAGAGAGAAGCTTTCCTTGACATCGCTAAGAAGCTCAAGGATGAGGGTCTTTCAAATGACGCTTCTGGTTGGACAGAGGCATGGTATGCAGACATGAAGGGTGAAGGCGCTAAGGGCGTATTCTGCTTCTTCGGACCTGCTTGGCTCATCAACTACGTTATGATCGGTAACTGCGGCGGTACAGCTGCTGGTGAAGGTACATACGGTGACTGGAGAGTTTGCGCTCCGCCGGTTGGCTTCTTCTGGGGCGGTACATGGGTTCTCGGTAGAGACGGTACAACTCATGCTGCAGGCGTTGCAGAAATCATTGAGTGGATCACACTTGATACTTCTGAGACAGGTCTCCAGTATCTCTGGGCTAACGACAAGATGGGCAACGGCGCTAAGGATACAGTTGCTTCAGGCGTAGTTATGGCTAAGTCTGACGGAACACTTCCTTTCTGCGGCGGTCAGAACATCTTCCCTGCATTCATCGCTGGTAACGCTAACGCTTCTGGTAAGGCTATGACTCAGTATGACGAAACCATCAATGGTTACTTCACTGACGCAGCTACACAGTATGCTGAAGGCAACCTCGACAGAGACGGCGCTATTGAGGCATTCAAGACTAACGTTATGGATAACCTCTCATTCTAATAGTACCTAATTATTAGACGCTGTGGCGGCAGGGTAGATCAGGCATTTACCCTGCCGCTTTTTAAAACTTAAGAGGAGGCTGTATGAGAAACAAAAAGCTAGTTGATTATGCAAAGTTCGGATATCTCTTCTCACTTCCGTTCATCATTGCATTCTGTATCTTTACGCTTTATCCGGTTGTTTACACCTTGCTGATCGGTTTTACAGATCTGAAGGGTGCAGGCAATACCGAATGGCATTTCCTTCCTTCAGTAGGAAAGAACTTATTTGTAAACTTCACTGATGTATTAAAATCATCATCATTCCAGAAGGCATTCAAAAATACTTGGATCATCTGGATCATGAACTTCATTCCGCAGATCGGTTTTGCACTTTTGTTCACTGCTTGGTTCACAGACAGAAGATCAAAGGTTAAGGGCCAGGGCTTATTCAAGATTCTCTTCTATATGCCTAATATCATCACAGCTGCAACAATCGCTATTTTGTTCACAAAGCTGTTTGGTTACCCTAAGGGTGCTGTAAACGATATCCTTATCGCTTTTGGAAGAAAAGAAGCATTCAACTTCGAAGCAAATGAATGGCCTGTTAAGATCATCATCGCTTTCATCCAGTTCTTCCAGTGGTATGGCCATACAATGGTTAACCTCATCGCAGGTGTTATCGGTATCAGCCCTGAGATTTTCGAAGCTGCTGAAATCGACGGCGCTAACAGAGTTGAGACATTCTTCTTCGTCACAATTCCTTGTATCCGTCAGATCATGTTGTTCGTTCTCGTAACATCACTCATCGGTGGTCTCAACATGTTCGATATTCCGCAGTTGTACATTGGTACAAGATGTAACAATGCCGGTCTTACAACAAACATGTATATCCGTAACCAGGCTTTCGCCGGAAGTTACATGTATAATAGAGCAGCTGCAGCAAGCGTTATCTTGTTCATAGTCATCATCATTCTGTCTTCAATCTTGTTCTACATCCTCAGAGATAAGGATGAGGCAAAGATCAAGAAGCTCAGAAAGCAGGAGCTTAGAGCTGCTAGAAAGGGCTTATGAGGTGAATAGGTATGAGTGATAATTCCAACACAATTAAGCAATCTTCAATCAAAAAGAATGAGACATGGCTTAAGGTAGTTATCTATGTAGTATCTATCTTCTTCTCGATCATGACATTGTTCCCCTTTGTTATGATGATAGCCAACTCATTTAAGAGTACATTCGAGATTCAGCAGAGCACACTTACTCTTTGGTCTGCTCATCCTATCCAGAATCTCTCTAAGAACTGGGCCGTAGTTAACAGTAAGGACTTCCATCCTGCAGTAGGTTTCATAAATTCCTTCATCGTTGCTACATGCTCCACACTTCTTAACGTTTACTTCTCTTCACTTACAGCATATGCAATCTCTGCATATGAGTGGAAGTTAAGAGACGCATTCAACGGACTCATCATGGCAGTCATGATGATCCCCGGTACTGTAACTACAATCGGTTTCTATCAGATGGTATATAAGCTCGGATTGGTTAATAAGCTTTCACTGCTCATTCTCCCTTCCATTGCTGCACCTATGACAGTATTCTTCATGAGACAGTACCTGCAGGCATCTCTCTCAATGGAGATCGTTCAGTCAGCAAGAATCGATGGCGCCGGAGAGTTCAGAATCTTCAACCAGATCGTTGTTCCGCTCATGAAGCCCGCTATCGCTACACAGGCAATCTTTGCTTATGTTGGTAGCTGGAACAACCTCTTCATGCCTTTGATCCTCTTGACAGATAAGAACAAGAAGACACTCCCTGTAATGGTATCCTTGCTCAACGGTGATATCTATAAGAAGGAGTACGGTGCTGTTTACTTAGGACTCTTGATTACAGTCTTACCGCTATTCATCGTTTATGCAATCCTCTCAAGATATATCGTAGAAGGTGTTGCATTGGGTGGTGTCAAGTCTTAAGACTTATCCAAATTCAGCTCCAAATTCAGCCTCGTGCTGAAACCGACAAAAACTTTTATACTGCGCCTTTGGAAATTGCCTCCCCAAAGGCGCAGTTCTTTTTGGGAACAATTGAACATAAAAAAGGTTGTCACCATAGCAGAGACAACCTTTTGTTATTTACTTGAATCTCAGAGCTTTTTCTTTGCTCTTCTTATCCTGTTCCTGAACTGGGAAGGCGAGCACCCGTATTGCTTCTTGAAGCTGCGTGACAGGGAAGTGAGGTTATTGAATCCGCAGGACATAGCGATGTCGCTGATCTGCAGATCCGTGTCAGTTAACTGTCTCTCAACTTCCTTGAGCTTTAACGTTGTCTGATAGTCGTTAAAGGTCATGCCGGTATATTCCTTGAACAGTCTTGCGAAATGGAACTTGGAATAGCCTACGTGATTTGCGGCCTGATCCATGGATACATTCTCGCTGCTGTGCATTGCGAGCCATTCAGCAAGAGATCTGAACTTGATATAGACTTCTCTCTGTTTATCGTTATGAGGAGCTGTGAGGCCCTCGGAATAATCCTTCTTCATGAGCATCCCGAAAACATCCATGAGCTTAGAAAAGATCGATATCTCTTTTACCGTAGTGGAGTAGAAGAAGTACAGATCATTGATCTCCATGAATCTCTCAAGGATGAGATTATAGACATCAGGATGTGTCTCAGGAGTAATGAGAAGAGGTTCGGTTATCAGTTTCTTGAACTCTTCGTAATCAAAGAATCCCTTAAGGAAATCAATGTTGAACAGATAGATGAATCTGATACCTGATTTTGTTCCGGAGATCTTATGGAGCATATCCGGAGGTACGAGAAGTATCTCTTTCTCATTGAGTACGATAGTACGGTCGTCGAAGATATATGTGTAAGACTTCTCGATCGGTATCGTGATCTCGAGACAACTGTGTCTGTGAACAGGGTAGTCCTCAGAACGGTTGTTGTACCATATACGCATGTTTGATCCCGGGATCAACTCTACTTCTTCAACGTCGTTACTTACGATCCTTCCGGCGAAACTGCCGATAGGCTGCTGATACTTGCCGGGTACTGAATTATCGTTAAACTGCATTATTATCCACCCATATAAAATCAATAGTACAATTTTAGAGGCTTGAAGAACCATTTTCAAGTATGGACTTTGGGTGAGGTCAAATAACCAAAAATACAGGACATAAATTTACATCTTGAAGATATATTGCCCTCGCGAAAACAGATAAAATAGAGCCATTACTCATGACTGGAGACTTGATCACATGAATAGAGAACAAGCCGTAAAAAGAGCTGAAGAATTAGTCAGCAAGATGACACTCGAAGAAGCAGCTTCGCAGTTGAGATATGATTCTCCCGCGATCGAAAGATTAGGAATTCCGGAATACAACTGGTGGAATGAGACACTTCACGGTGTGGCAAGAGCCGGTACTGCAACGAGCTTTCCTCAGGCTATCGGTTTAGGTGCCACATTCGATACCGAACTTCTCGGTGAAGTCGGTGTTGTATGCGGTAATGAAGGAAGAGCCAAGTATAACGAACACAAGAATAACGGTGACAGGGATATCTATAAGGGACTTACTTTCTGGTCACCTAACGTAAACCTTTTCAGAGATCCGAGGTGGGGCAGAGGCCAGGAGACATACGGTGAGGATCCGGTGCTCATATCAGACCTCGCAGTTCCTTTCATCGAAGGACTCCAGGGCGACGGCGAATACATGAAGACTGCAGCATGCGCAAAGCACTTTGTTGTTCACTCAGGCCCTGAAGCATTGAGACATCAGTTCAATGCAACATGCTCTGATAAGGATCTCAACGAGACATATCTGCCCGCTTTTGAAGCATGCGTAAGAGATGCTAAGGTTGAGTCAGTAATGGGTGCCTACAACAGAACAAACGGCGAACCCTGCTGCGGACATTCCTATCTGCAGGACATCATCCGCGACAAGTGGGAATTCGAAGGCCACATCGTATCAGACTGCTGGGCCATCAGGGATTTCCACGAGCATCACAAGGTAACAAAGACATCTGAAGAGAGCGCGGCACTTGCTCTTAACAAAGGCTGCGACCTTAACTGCGGATGCACATACATCGATCTCATGAAGGCATACAACAAGGGCCTTGTAACTGAAGAGACGATCAGACTCTCTGCAGTAAGACTCTTTACCACAAGATTTATCCTCGGCATGTTCGACGAGACAGAATTCGACGGACTTAACTATCTCGACGTTGAGACCAAAGAGAATCTCGCAGTAGCTAAGAGAGCATCAGATGAGAGTATCGTTCTTCTCAAGAACGACGGAATACTTCCTATCGATAAGAACAAGAACAAGGTAATCGCCGTAATCGGCCCTAACGCTGATTCCAGAGCGTGCCTCGTCGGTAACTACTATGGAACATCATCCGAGTACATAACGGCCATAGAGGGCATCAGGAACGCTGCAGGAGACGATACCAGGATCCTCTATGCAGAAGGATGCGATCTGAGCATCCCGAAGCCCGATTTCCTCTCACGTGAATACCACAGACTCGCTGAGGCTGAGGCAGTAATGAAGAGAGCAGATCTCGTTGTTCTTGTTATCGGACTTAATGAGACTCTGGAAGGTGAGGAAGGCGACCAGGGCAACCAGTACAAGTCAGGCGACAAGCCGGATCTCAAGTTCCCTAAGACACAGTTAAGACTTATTGATAAGGTAATCGCTTCAGGCAAGCCTTTCGTCACTGTCGTTATGGCAGGTTCCTGCATGGATCTTAGCGAACTCGATCAGAAGTCATCCGCAATCCTCCAGGCATGGTATCCGGGCGCAAGAGGCGGCCAGTCCATTGGTGACATCCTCTTCGGTAAGGTAAATCCTTCAGGTAAGCTCCCTGTTACGTTCTATAAGGATACAAACGATCTTCCTGACTTTGAGGATTACTCAATGAAGGGCAGAACATACCGTTATCTTGAGACAGAACCTCTCTATCCGTTCGGTTTCGGTCTCACATACGGCAAGATGGACATCACAAACGTCAGCTTTACAGGCGAAGATCCGAAGAACAACGGAATCACCGTGAAGGTTGACGTAGCTAATACAGGCGATATTGCTACAACGGAAGTAGTTCAGGTTTACATGAAGGCAGAAGATGCCAATGAAGTAAAGAATACAAGACTTGCAGGATTTAGCAGGATCACGCTCGAAGCAGGCAAGACATGTTTAGTCGAGATTCCTGTATCAGCAGACCGCTTCAAGGTAGTAAATGAAGCAGGTGAGAAGGTTCCCGCAGAAGGAAAGATCAACTTCTATGTCGGATTCGGCCAGCCTGACAGCCTCACAGAGAGCCTTACAGGCAAGAAAGCTGTTGCATTCACAATCTGACAGTAAAACGACTGAAACCGTTGAAATTACGGGCTTTGTAACATTGTTACAGAGCCCGTTGCTTTATAAAACGATGAATGAATCTCTACCATTTACGTTCTTACCAGCCGAACAGAAGCCGGATTAATAGTTCACCGAACAGAGCCGCTGCGGCCAGACCATATGAAAGGAACGGTGCGATACGCAGCTTTGATTTTGGTCCTGCCTTTTTGCGGATAATAAGATATATTCCATAAAGACCTGAAGCAAATAAGCCAATTACCATGCCGGAAAGCGTGAATTTCCAGCCAAGAAACAACCCTGCGGCAGCAGCCAGCTTTATGTCTCCTCCGCCAAATGCCCCCTTCAGTATAAGTGAGAGCAATAACATTGGAACAGACACGCAAATTGCACCTATGAGATAGGGAAGAGCGGAATTAACCGATATCTGCTCTGTCAGTAAAAACTTCACTATCCCAAGTACAGCAATAAGGATCACGATAAAATCAGGTACGATTCCCTTATTTAAGTCAGCTGCAGCGCATGCTACAAGCAGTAGCAAAAACAAGGTGCACAGAATACCTGATACCGTAAATCCTTTCACATAAAAGCCTGCAAAAACAGCAACCGCCGAAAATATATAAAACATTGGCGACGGAATGCTCTTTAGATCTTTTATTAAATGACTTGAAGACTTGGATGTATCAGTCGTCATAGTAGGCGACACGCTCAAGTTCTTCGAAAGATGTAATGCCCTGTTCTACAAGAGAGATAGCAGCCTGCTTCAGAGTCTGCATGTTCTGATTCTCGACAGCATATGCCTTCATTTCTTCTGATTCAGCACCTGCAGTGATCAGTTTACGCATATGCTTATCGACTACGAGAACCTCATGGATAGCAGTACGTCCGAGATATCCCGAACCGTGGCACTGGCTGCATCCTGCACCTTTTTTTGCAGTCGGGATATCATGTCCTACGAACTCGATCTGTCTTTCTGTGAGAGGCTCCGGACGTGAACAATAGGGACATATCTTACGCATAAGTCTCTGTGCAACTACGCCAACCAGAGCAGATGAGAGCATGTATGGCTCTGCGCCAATATCAACGAGTCTTACGATTGTTGATGCAGCATCGTTGGTGTGCAGCGTGGACAATACCAGGTGACCTGTAACAGCAGCTCTGATGGAGATGGAAGCTGTCTCGGCGTCACGTGTCTCACCGACCATGATTACGTCAGGGTCCTGACGCATGAGAGCTCTTAATCCGACCTCGAAAGTAAGTCCTGCAGTAGGGTGGACCTGTACCTGATTAAGTCTTGGCAGGTTCTTCTCGACAGGATCTTCGATAGTGCTGATATTAATAGGCTTCTGGGATAAAGATTCCAAAGCCATATAGAGCGTGGTTGATTTACCTGAACCCGTAGGACCTGTTATGTAGATGAGTCCGTTAGGTGACATGAGCATCGAAAGGAACTTCTTATAGTTCTCGGGTGTCATACCGAAAGTGGAATTGTTATCAATATGAACCGCTGACAGGATGAGTCTCATAACGACCTTCTCGCCGAATACCGTAGGGATTACGTTTACACGGATGTTAACAATCTGTCCCTGGATTCTTACACGGAAGTGTCCGTCCTGAGGGATACGGCGCTCTGCGATATCCATCTCGCCCATGATCTTGATCCTGGCAACGAGAGAATCCTGAACGTTTTTCTGAAGCTGTATGTAATCGATAAGAGTACCGTCAATACGCATTCTTACCACTACGTTCTGCTCGAAGGGTTCGATGTGGATATCTGAAGCGTTATCCTGGAAAGCCTTATCAAGCAGGGAGTTAACAAGGTTGATGATAGGAGCGTCATCTGCTCCTGCACTGGTATCGATGACAAGCTCGTCAATGTTCATTCCGGCCGTATTGGCATTGGCATTCTCCGCTGCCATTTGTGCCTTGATGCCTGCATATTGATAATCTATTGCGTTTTTCAGAACATGTTCCTGAGCAATAACCGTTCTGATCGGCATACCGATAGTTTGTCTGATATCCTCGATAGCATAGAGGTTAAGAGGATCGTTTACGGCGAGTATTACTTCTCCGTTTTCCTGACCTATTGGAAGCATTACATACTGCTCCGCCATCTGTTTGGGAATGAGTCTTACGGTATCGGCATCAATCGAATAAGAACCAAGATCGATCACCTGCATATCGAGTCTGTTAGCAAGTGCAAAAAGCATCTGTTCTTCAGACACATAACCCATCTCAATAAGGACCTGACCGATTCTTTTACCGCCGGATTCTTTTTGAATTCCCAGCGCCTCTTTTAATTGCGCATCGGTGATATAACCTGCTTGGATCAGAAGATCACCTATACGGATTTTGGAATTATCTGCCATAAATTATTCCTCCGTATCCAAAGTTGCATTATCCACTGTACCAGTTACAGCAGCACTATAATCGGAAAAATCCGCCATATAAAGATAAACATTGATTCGAAGGCGTACAACACCTGAATCTTTATATTCCGTCAGTCCAGTCTCTTCGTTAAACACTTCGATCATGTCGACTTTGTCCCATGAGAAACCTGATATACGAACAGCGGGTTTTGTGCAAAGGTCATCAATGAGAGCCTGGCAAGCACTCCTGGTACCTGTTACTACCAACGTCAAACCGATTCGCCTTATGTCTGAAGTATTTGTTGATTTAGCATCGGAACGTGCAGTGTTGTAGGGGGTGAGAAGGGAGTCAGCGCTCTTATCGTTTGAAGATGATGCAGAAGAAACGCTATCTCGTTGAACAGAAGGATCTGCATGAATGTAGGGAGTCTCTTCCACCGGTGTATCATTCATACTAATTGTAAGACTCTCGGAGAACAGTCCTGATCTGAGCACATAAGAAGTGACCATCTTATCTATCTCAGAACTGTCCATTAGAGGGTAGTAATCTGCCGTTGATGCATTCAAGTCGGAGACTGTCTTGTCGTATAATACTTCTGCACTGGAAAGATACATGCTCTTATTCTTGTATTCCGTCTGCTTTTCCTGCGCATGTTCGATCTTCTCGTTGGTGGTAATGATAGAAGTAACCGTAGGCCTGATTAGGAACCAGATGATCATGAAAATTCCGGCAGCAAAAAGCAATACGACGATAGTCAATTTATCTTTTTTACTCAGATTTGTCTGTAAAGCCATGATTTATACCTCCTCTTCGGATAAGGTGCTCTCAGATGTGTCTCTTGCAGCAAGAGTGCAAACTACATTTATCTGCCAGCGTGAGCCATCCGATGTGATGGCGTATCCCGTGTAGTCAACAGCCTCGAAAATATCCATTGCCATTAAGTCTGCGATAAACACATTGATATCTTCTACGACTGGAGAAGAAGCAGTAATGCTGAATATACCTGTAGACGCACTATATGAATTAAATTCAACATTTACCCTATGTTTGTTCGCCGCTTCAAGGATCTTCTTGTTAATGGAAGAATCCGGTACGGGATATGAATCGATATAACTCTCAAGAATATCTACACCGCCTTGAATCCTGCCCATTTCTGCCATGTTGTCATACATGGCATCATACTCGGCGACTTTGGCAATAGTAGCGGGATTATTGAGATATCTTTCCAGTTCTTTTAGTTCGCTGTCCTTTGTAAGTTTGTATGCTAAACATACACCATATGCTACAGCAACAACTGCGAATATAGCTATGAATAAAGCTATTAGTTTAGATGGAACTGCACCCTCATTTTTCTTGTTCTTGGTCTGTCTCGTACTCTTGAGGATAGGCATTCTCTCGTCGATCCTGCGAAGACCTGCGATAGGGTATACGAAGAAAGGAAACAGTGTTTGATCACCTGCGAGTGATGTGCCCTGTGGTGGTTGAACAAGTGAGATATCAGCTGCACTGTCGATATTTAAAATATCGTTTGCCAGTTGATTTACCTGCGTATAAGTAAGACCTGAGAATATGATATCTTTTACGGTTTCCGTAAGGTGTTGAGCAGAAATAAATTGCCTTATAGATGAGATCGACGAATAGATTTCACGAGCAAACTCAGGAGTTCCGGGCTGTCCGAAAACGCGGGAGGTAGAGTCATAGTAGTATTTACCTTCTGCAAAGAAGATCGTAACCAGAGATTTACCGTCAAGGATCATGTACAGAACTGTCTTGCCGGAAGCCTGTTTTGTGAAATATTTTGTGGCTAACTGTACACCATTATGTATAGAACTAAGCTTAAGACCGGCATTAGCGAATATTTCAACATACTTGTTGACAAAGTCTATTTCTGCGGTCTCGTAGACTACGCGTTGAGTCTTAGATTTATTGTCCTTGGATATAACATACCAACCGACAACAGGATTCTGAAATCGACCGTATTCTGAATTATTCATATCACGTTCGATGTAGTCATACGTTTTCTTGTCCGGAAGCAGAGGAGCATCTATTCTGTTTGCTCTGAGCTGCGGGCTGTTGATTATTAGTGTAACTTCGGATTTAGGAAGCTTATTGGCCTGCCAGGCAAGCTTAATGGCTTCGGTCACTGTATCCTGATCCATAACAACACCGTTAAGGACTGCTCCTGCCGGAAGCGGAGCAGAAACCAGTTTGGACACCTTCACTCCATCGGATGTCGAAGATCCCGAAGCTATCTGGATATTGGTATTCGAAAGAAATACTACTTCAGACATTTTAATAATTCCTTTCCTTGATTGGTCTTATCTCATGAACCCGCGCCTATCGTCTGGTAAGACTGATAGATCGGTTGAATGATCGAAATCATTATGAAACCTACGGCGACCGCCATTACTACGATCATCACAGGTTCGATATATGAAGTTAGCTTCAAAAGAGCCTGCTTAGAATAGAAATCAAGATCATTGGCAACTGATTCGAGCATATTACCGAGCATACCGGTCTCCTCGCCAACTTTTATCGTTGCCGAAAGCTTGGATACAAACCCGTTTACCTCTACAAGGGCTGAAGATAACGGCATGCCGCCTGATACTTTCCGTTCCACTTCATCGAATTGAGATTCAATGTATTTATTACCAATGGTACTCTTCGATATCTCGATACAGCTATGGATCGGGATTCCTGATGAATAAAGTGAACTCATCGTACGGGCAAACCTTGCTGAATAAATGACTTTTGTAAGTCTGCCCCATTTACCCATGACCTTGATATGGTCCATCATAAGCCTGACGGAGGGTACCTTTACGATCATCTTTCCGAATATAATCGCAAGAAGCAAAACCACCAATAACACATACCATCTGTTCGCTACGAAATCGGAGATCGCCATCAGGATCCTGGTAGGCAAGGGGAGCGAAGGCAACGTAGCGAAGATATCCTCGAACTGTGGGAGAACATAACCGAATAATATCGCTACTACGATAACGATCAGAACGCTTAAGATCTTCGGATAAGTAAGAGAGTTTTTGGCAGTCTGTTCGAGTTGAGCTTCACTCGTGTATTGGTCAGCCAGACGAAGACATGTAACATCAAGCGTGCCGGAAGTCTCGGCTGCTCTTATCATGAAAACGAGCAATGGCGGGAAAGCAGGCTCCAGCTCCTCCATAACTACAGAAAGAGCAACACCCTGAACTATACGGTCACGGAGACGCAAATATAACTGTCTTTCGTAATCTGATATTGATTCGTCATTTGCGATTATCTCGATAGCCTTGATCAAAGTAACACCTGACTTGATGAGCGTTCCGAGTTGCCTGCAAAAATCAGAGAGCCTTGGTTTCTTGAGAGGCTTTAAAGCCATCTGTTTCTTTATGGGTTTTGCTTCCAGAAGGAGAAGTCCGGACTCGTGGAAACGTTTCTGAAGATCGGACTCGTCGAATGCTTCAGCTTTGCCTCTAAAGACTTTGCCTTTACTATCTTGTGCTTGATACTTGTATTCCGGCATACCTTAAAGTCCTTTCCGTAAGTCGGTATAGTTACTGCGCTTCATAATTCAATAATTCGAAAGAGTAGTAAACCTTAAAATCTCCTTCGACCCCTGATGATGTTCCGTGCAAAAATCCTGTATCGGTATATACAACGCGATAAAGCCCTTTCTGATATTCAAAGCTTAATGGTCCGTTCCCGGAACCGTCCCATTCATAAAGGATTACTGTGCCATTCCTCTGTGATAGGGTGGCTATTTTCTCGGCAGCTCCGTCAACGAGACCGCTGCTGCTGTCAGGATTATAGATCGATGTCAGTTCGCTGTAATATTCAGTACCAACCGCGCGAAGGGCTTTGCGGACATCTCGTGCTTCTTTATATGCCTGTCTGGCACCTGTATCTATAACAAACCATAGAGCAAGGAAAGACAAGAGGCCAAAGATCACCATCGTTATTAAAACGATCCTAAAGGCTTCAGCAAAACTGCTACGCTTGTAAAATTGCGTGCCTTCAACCTGTACCGGATTGGAATTGTTGTCTGACACTCTTGAAGTCCTCCTGATATTACTCCGTCCGTTCAGTGAAGCTGAACGTTTCAGGTGCTATAACTTAAAATAAGTTTAACACGAAAAATATCAAAGAACACTTAATAGATTAAAAAGTTACATCATAGTCATAGATTTACGCTGAGTTAACATTCGAGTCTGAAGAATCGATTCATCTCCGTTCGGAAACAACTATTAATGAGCGGAAAAAAGCATTGTAACAATGTTACATTTCATCGTATTCAGCGGTATGATCGCTGTTATCTCGATTTGCGGTAGTAGTCGTAACAAAAGGAACGGCTCTGTAATATTTGGGTAATATCGCATTAATATATTATTTATTTGATTTATGATTCTCCCGCCCCTATAATTGTTGTATATAAAGAAGTTTTATATGTTTTGTGAATTATTTTTACTGGTATAACAGGAGAAGCAATGCTGAAAGATAATTTGACAGGCAAGTTTAAGGTTAAGAACGGAAAGAAAGACCGTGGTTTTACATTGGTCGAACTTATTGTTGTACTCGCTATACTTGCCATACTTGCGGTCGCAGGCGGATTTGCTGCAATAGGATATATCAGGACCTCCAAATTCAATCAGAATACTCAGAATGCGATAACCGTATATCAGACTGCTCAGGCCTCGATTTCCAGAATGATGTCTGACGGTACTTTGGATTCATGGACACAGGGTATAAAGGAAGCTACAGGTAATGATCTGTTTGATGATACGAGCATCAGTCAGCTCGGAACTGATCAGGTTTCAGATCAATCGATCCACAGACGCATAGCGTTGACTTATAATCCCCAAAGTGCTGACAGCGCAGAAGACGCATATCTGTACGACATGTTGTCCGGTTATTTTTATGACAAGACTGTTTTTGCAGGAACAATATCTCTTGAACTTGATATTTCTGCAACTTACGGATCCGGTCAGATCAATTATTCCGCTAATGTTATGTCAGCATTCTACAGTAGAGAAAATAGCGCAGAAACCAAGTGGGATTCCCAATGCATAGGCAGCGGCTATAGTGATGAATTTAATTATCTTCCTCAGGCTAAGGGAGATGACGGTTATATTTATAGATCACGGACCAGTCTTGTCGGCTGGTTTAACGGAACTGCCGAATCTGTTTCATTCCCGGCCGGTTTATCTCCTGTGTTCCTTCCACAGGCGACGGTTGTTCCGCTTGATGGACATATTCTTGCCGGGAACGAGACGGGATACCTTTTTAATCTCCGTAACGGTGAGACTTTGGATCTGGCCTGGGCTATTTTTGATGAAGCAGGCACTCAGCATGAATACCATAAAGAGGATCTGGTCTTCTCCCTGATCAAAGCCGATGAAGGCAACGATATAAATGATTCTTTATATGGAGAAGTTAAGCTTAAGATCGATCACAATAAACTTGAGGCGTTTATTGATAGTGTCTCCTCGAATCAAAGTACTGTTACAAATGAGTGTATCAGTGTCTATAATGTCACCAGGACTTCCAGAGAAGGGTTTATCGATGTCGAAGTGACCCGCACTGAGAATGGAAAAGAAGTTACCCGTTCCGTTAAATTCCCTATAACGATCACTGAGGTAAAGGGTGACGGAAGAACAGGCACTCCGAGAGATGAGAACGGTGAAGCGGCTCCTTATTATGAGTTCAGGTTGACTCTTGACGGTATGATGGAGCGTGCTGACGAGACAACTATAACGGGTGCCTATAGTAATCCTGATCGCAGATGGAATCATTTCAGTATTGACAGGTTATTCGGTTACAGTTACGACAGCACTGAGGAAGCAGATCGTGCCACACCCAGAAATATCTATGCTACCATGCTGGGTTCATGGGAATATACCAGTGCTAACAATACAACTCAGACTCATACCATAGATCCCACAAAACCTACTGAAGCGGCTAGAGCTATGGATGACCCCGTTTACTTGACCAATGTTGATGTTAAGAACGGGCAGTTAACATATTTCTACACCGTTATTGGAGGAATGGGCAGGTTTGACTGGGATGATTTCTACAATGAAGTAACGGGTAAACCGATAACGGGAAGATGTGTTGTAAATTCGCTGTTTGGTGATTATTCATATGAGCAAGGTTCTGACAATTCTGCAGAAGGCAGGATTGCCGGAACATATTGGACTTCATCCGGAGGCAATGCTGTAATCACTTCCTATCGTCATTTGTACAATATCCGTAAGATCGATAAGAATAAAAATGCCGATTTCAGAGTCGTCCGGAGTATTGATTGGTATGTGCATGACACGGCTGTTGTCAATAATGAGGCCGAGGAATTCTATGCGAGCGAAGTCAGGGTGTTCTCCGTAAGCGGAGCATCTAAGAGTTTTTCTCCTGTTGTAAACGGAGAACTCAAAGTTGTGTCTTTCCCTGCGATTTTTAAGATTTATGCCAAACATACGCTCAGTTCCATGTCTTCAGCTTCAGGAAAGATCTGTTCGATCAATAATATTCAGTTAAGAACGGCGTCTTTCAGAAACAATACAGACAACGGTTATGGTCTTATCTGTCAGAATCTCGGAGCGGTTTATAACATATACACGAATAATCTTAACCTCGTATTAGCTGATGTTGCAGACGGTTCGGCGTCTGACTATACCGGAGGTTCTGTCAACAACAAGTCGATCTGTCCTGATGGTGGAGTTGTGTTCGAAGCAAACGGATCAGCTTTGCTGAATAAAGATGATGACAGAAGTGTAGGTGGTCTTATTGGCAGAAACTCCGGAAAGCTCGGATTAGCTGAACTGACAGATGATGTTAATACTATCAGTATGAGAAATGCTGTTGTAATGGCCGGTCAATACTGGAAGGCAGCTGCATATCCCAGAACAAGCGGTGTTATCGGTTTTTACGATGGAAGTTCAACTTCTTGCGGAGTTATAGAGTTGCGTGGCTCTTTTGCTGTAGTCGGCGGTGGCTCAAATACTGCAGGAATTCTTGGTGATGCAAAGGCTAATGTAGGTGCGAGACTCGTTGTTGATGGTAATACCACAAAAGAAAAAAGCGAGTATATCTTGCCGGTATCGAGTAATACAGGTAACCGTATGAAATGTGTTTTGGCCGGATCAGGTCTTGTCGCAGGAGGAATTGCCGGGTTTGAAAATGTATCGTTAAATTACGGTACAGCTTTTGATAGTTCAAATGTGACCGTTGATCAGTCTACCGGAGAGATTACTTTCCCGGGTAGAAACAATGATTTCCAAATAGATGTAACGATTCCGGAGAATGGTCTTTTTATCAAGTTCGGTGATTCCAATGATCATCCGATTGCTGGTGCGATCGCTCAATGGGTTTCCGGGAAGGGAGAATTCGCTAACATCAGGATTCGCAATAACGGTTATATTGTTGCCACATCCGTCTCGAAGAATCTAAGTGTTGGTGGTGCAGTCGGCGTTGAAAAGGATTCCAAAGTAAAAGACATTTATATAGATGTAGAGAACGGTATCGGATCGAGGGTCGGTTCTTTGGTCGATAACAGCGGACCTCTTTGTGCCGGTGGTGTATACGGATGGATTCAAGATCAGGGTACAAATAGTGTTGGCAGGAATATAACCATAAACGCGGTTAATGACGGAATGGTTGTTTCAAGAGGATCAAATAATGGAGAGGGTTCCGGTGGTGCAATAGGCGGTGCAACGGATACATTCCAGGCTAAGCTTATTATCAGCGTTATAAATCAATCATATTCCCAAATTATCGGTGTTGGTAATGATATATCTAACGGTAACGGCGTTGGTGGAGCTATCGGCGGATTTGGTAACCTGAATGCAAATGGAAATTGCAAGATACCGGCCGGATCCATCATATATGTTGATAATAAGGGAACTTTATCAGGTAAATATCATGTCGGCGGTGCTATAGGCAATGCTCCTGCAATAAGTGATGATACAAAGATATATACCGTTAACTCAGGCAGGATTATCGGTGTGGATTTTGTTGGAGGAGCTGTCGGCAGATGTTTATATGCTTACTACGGATCGATCCAATCTATTCTTGACGGTGCTGTGATAAGCGGGGTTAACTTTATTGGCGGTGCAGCAGGACGTCTTCACGGCTTCCAGGATGGAGCATCCGTTAAGGTAATTGTTAACAGTGATTCTTCTGTTGAAGGATCCGGTTCGATCGTAGGCGGTGCATGTGGTGATGTTAATGTCCAGGGATCTAATGGCGGCGATGGCGGAATGATCGAACTGGCCGGAATTAATTCGGCCCCTGAACTTATTGTTGAGGGAGGATCGTCTTCAGAGTGCGTCGGCGGTGTCGTTGGAATTTTAAGAGCCAATAGGACTAACCGTTTATCCGTAAAGGGTCCTGACCAAAGTGCAATTAACAAGCTCATAATCGAAGTGGACGGAGGAAACTCTGTAGGAGGCGTATTAGGAAAACTTAGATCCAGCAGTAATAATTATAATGATAACAGTCCTAATAGCGTTTCCAACAATAGTCTCACAAAACAAGACATATATGTAACCATTAGTACTGTTTTACATCCTCAGTCCTATATAAAAGGAAATGGAAGTTATGTAGGCGGTGCGATAGGCTTTATTGACAGTAATGACGGCTTGTACAGGGGAAGAATAGATATTTCATCTGCAACAGGAAATCACGACGAGGATTCTTCATTTATCAGCGGTGCGAGTTTTGTTGGCGGTGCTGTCGGACGTGTCGGGAAAAGCGATCCGAGGGACAGTGACGGCGGTCCTGTAGGAATAAATGTTGATTTCTCCGCTTCACCCTGGACGATTATCGGAACTATGGATAATGTTGACGGAGATTATGCCAATGTTGGCGGTGCTGTCGGCTGTTTTGATAATTATGCTACTAATAAAGAAACGTACACTACAATAGGTTGGGCAAACAGTTTTCCGATAACTGTCAATCTTGGTAATTCCACGGTATGTTCAACCGGTATGAATGTCGGTGGTGCTATAGGCTGGAATCTTCTTAGAAACGGTTCTGTAAGTGTCGTTATGGCCGGAACCGTGTCGGGAAAAGGAAATGTCGGCGGTGCTATCGGTTGTAACAGAGCAGATCTGAATTCTGTAAGCGTCAGTATCCTTGGAACCGGACGTGTTATTGGTGGTGACATAAGTGATGTTGATACAGATTCTCCGGAACTGTCTGACACAAAGGATTATAGAGGTACAAATGTAGGTGGAGCTATCGGATTTAACCATTCTGCTATAGCAGAGGGTATAACCGTAACAATAGACGGTGAAGTCTTTGGTTATGGTAATAATGTCGGTGGTGCGATCGGTATCTGCTTTGCAACCAATAATTCACATAAAGTCGATGGTGTTGTAAAGGTCCTTTGGATCAAGATCATAGATGTTACGCTTCGAGGAACCGCTAAAGTTCGGAGTGAATCGAACAGTGTTGGCGGCGCTCTGGGATATACATTGGGAAGTATAGAGACTCTCAATGTCAATATTACCGGAAAATCCGGGGTCAGTGGTTATTGGCGTGTAGGCGGTGCTATAGGCTTAGCATCATGTATTCATCAGACTGATAACAGAGCCAGCAGATCCGGTGCCGGTGTTATCTTGAACAGTCGCGTTGTGGTCTCTGCTGACAATGCATTGGAAGGTGTAAAAAAGGTCGGAGGAGTTGTAGGACAGGTTTCATTTAAGAATTCTGCCGGATGGACGTATGCCGTATTCGGAACGGTTACAGCAGAGCTTAATGCCTCCACATTATTTGATCCTGATAAGACCGGTCCTGATGATCCGAATGAGGATGCGATGGTAGGCGGGATGTTCGGTTTGTTCTCCGATGGTTCGTTGGGAAATGCTGTTCTCACTGGTACAGGCGGTACAGTTGATATTGAGGTGCCGGACCGCACTTATGCCAATACGGTCCTTATCAAGGCAAAAGGACGTTCTGTCGGCGGTATCGCTGGTCAGATCGGAGGTGATGGCCTTGATGCAGCAACATTTATCTCTACTGTTACATTGGGTGAAGAAGGACACGTTTTCCCTTATCTGTGTGTTGTGTCGGTAAATGGTGCTGATCGTATAGGCGGATGGTTCGGAAGCACTCATGGTCAATATGGTGGTCTTGGGAACCGTGAAAAAGTAACAACATACAATGTAAGTAATGTAAGAGTAGTCTATTCTACAGGTAAATCTGTCGGTGCACTGTGCGGATATACTAATCTTGACCACAGCAGTGCTAACAGGAAAATATATGCCGATATTAATGTTACGCTGGACGAAGCTTCTATTATTGGAGGCGCAGAAGTAGGCGGAGCCATTGGTTCATTTGGTTGTGGAATATTGGAGAGAGGCGGAATTCATGTATCTCTTACCAATCATACTAATATTGGTGATATAGCTGGCAATACTCTACCCGGTGATACATCGACATATACTCCGATGTGTGTGGAAGCAGGCGGTGCTATCGGCTATGTATACGGAAGAAGCAATCGTAATGGTGAGATCAATGTTCCAGTGACCGTTACGATCGACGCAACGTCCCGTATAGCAGGACTTGCTGAATCGGCTGATCCTGAACTCCCGTTTGTTGATGCTGGTGTCGGTGGAGCGTTTGGAAGATTCAATGGCACAGCTCATAACAATGCTCTCGTTAAGGTTGTTGCCGAAGATCTGAATGTGGTATCGGTATATTCTGCACATGCAAATGTTGGCGGTTGTATAGGCGTTTTGTCAGGTGAATTTACAAATAATAAGAAACAGATGTCATTTGCTAATCAGCATTCAGCCGGAGTTTCCGTCAGAGGTGATGGTGACGATGTCGGTGTAGGCGGTTTTATCGGCAGAATGGATTCGGATACATCATACGGTGTTAAGAATTGTAATTATTCAGGTTCAGTTATCTCAACCGGTCAAAGAACTTGGGCAGGCGGATTTACCGGATATATGAGGACCGGTAAGATCTCTTATTCATATACAACTGCGGAAGTAAGATCAAATGGTTCTTTTACAGGCGGATTTATCGGTGGTACAGGCAATTCCGGAGAAATGTATGTGGAGTACAATTATGTAGGCGGACATACATATGAAGGCCAGTATCTTGCTGAAGAAGGCAATATTACGGGCACGAATGATGTCGGCGGCTTTATCGGTATGATCGGCGGTGATGTTCGGATCAAAAATTGTTATACCACAGCTTCTGTATTGGGAACCGGAGCTAATATCGGAGGCTTCGTCGGTAATTATGCTGTTGCAAATGGCTTTATAGATAGCTGTTACAGTACCGGCCGCGTTAACGGCCCGGAGGTTGAAGATACTGAAGAAGACGGAACAGTTTATTATCGTCCGGCCGATACAGTCGGTTCTTTTGCCGGTTTTACCATGGAGCTTAACAGCAACAGGTATAAGAACACAAACAGAGTCATGACGACGATCAATTCCGGAAAAATGTACCTTGTAGGTTCTGTTAACGGAACTACAGGTGTTATTCCCGGCAACGGTCAGATAGTCGCCAGTGATCAGAGTGTTATTCATTCCGGTTCGCCTGTTGCTCATCCATATGACAGTTCTTTACTTGCGAACTCTGTTAGTGACAGTACGGCTTTCCCGCTTCGTGCGGTGATCAATAGTGAACACTATGGTGATTGGCCTAATCCTGTTCCGGATGGAAAGGATCTTGCAGAAGCAGACATAATCCTCAGTAAGACTGAGTTTGAGTATGTTCCTCTTGGCGTGACTGTCGGAGAGAATCTCTCTGTTTATCACGGTGGTCAGCTTCTCGTTGAAGGCACCGATTATACATTATCTTATGTTAATAATGACAGAGCAGGAACTGCAAGAGTGATCATTGCAGCAAAGGCAGGCAGTGGCTACATCGGATCAAAGTCGATGAATTTCACGATTACGAGAGCTGTCTTAACTGAAGAGAATACTGTAGTAAGTCTGCCCGAGAAGGAATATGAATATACCGTTGCACCGATCACACCTGATAACATCAGTGTATCTTTCGGTGATCTTACGCTCAGACAAAATGTTGATTACTATCTTACTTATTCCCGAGGTGAGGATGATACAAGCGGATTTGATGTCCTCGACCATAAAAATCTGGGAGTCATACATGTAAGTGTCCACGGTATGGGTAATTATCAGGGCGATATACTTGATGTAGGAACCTTTACGATAAAGGGCAGCAATCTGGAGAATGCGGAGGTCACACTCACTAATTCTGTAGCAATGGTCTATACAGGGGAATTAATAACGCCTGGCGTTGTAGTAAGAGCGGGAGGCAGGACTTTGGTTGAAGGCGAAGACTATGAAGTTGAGTATGCTGACAACCTGCATGCCGGAACTGACAGTGCTTCAGTTACTATAAATGGTAAGGGAAGCTACTCAGGCACGATCACTAAAAAATTCTCTATTCTCCAGGCGACCAACAGATGGGATATAAATCTGTCGATCGACAATTGGACATATGGTGAAGCAAATAAGGAACCGGCAGGAAAGACTCATTTCGGAGATGTGGCTTTTGCATACTTCAAGGATGAATCTTGTACTATTCCCGCAGCCGGCGATGATCCGTTGGTCGTACCTTCTGATGCGGGGTCATATTGGCTTAGAGCTTATGTAGTTGCGACGGCTGACTTTACCGGAGCAGAACAGAGAGTCAGGTTTACGATCAACAGAGCCGATATCTCGCTCGCTTCTGTAACCGTAGAGCCTTCTGTCTATAAATACACCGGTGAATCGGTCACGCCTTCTGAGGTGATCGTTGAGTATTCCGGCATTATACTGGTTGCAGGGCGGGATTACACCATTTCCTATCCGGAGAATAGAACGGATGCAGGAACAGTTACGTTTACGATTACCGGAATCGGGAACTACATGAATATAACAAGCGGTACATACAGGATCGAGAATTATTATACGGTTACGTTTGATTCTCAGGGAGGTTCTGATATAGAGCCGCAGGAGATCATTAATGGTGGAAATGCCGTAGAGCCGCAGGATAAGCCGATCAGAGACGGATTTGAATTCGATTGCTGGTGTTCTGATGCCGCAGGTAATTATCCGTTTGTCTTTAGCGAGACTGCGATAACGAAGGACATAACATTATATGCAAAATGGATTCCGGTCTATACTGTGACTTTTGATACTCAGGGTGGTCCTGAAATAGCTTCGCAAGATATTATAGGCGAAGGATATGCTGAAGAACCCGGGGAAGAACCGGTGTGGGAAGGTCGTTTATTCTCAGGCTGGTATAAGGATCAGGAATGCACAGAAGGGAATGAATATGATTTTGCTGCCACTGTGACGGATGACATCGTGATCTATGCAAAATGGATAACGGTATCTTTTGACACGGGCAATGAAGATATAGTGATCGTTCCTCAGTTCTCGAATGCAGATGGCGCTGTTGTTGTCATCAAACCTGAAGATCCTGTCTGGACCGGACATACATTTATCGGCTGGTATAAGGAACCGGAATATGCCGAGGAATACGAATTCGATACTCCGGTGACATCAGATGTTATCATCTATGCCAAATGGGAAGAACAGGAATGATCTTTATTGAGCGGGAGCTGCAAAGCAAAGGATAGTATCGCGTGAATAGACGCAATTAGTACCATCCACTATTTCTATTTTGCAGAGCACCCAAGAAGGCTTTCCTTCAGTGTCATAACCTATATCATGAAATGTCAGATTTGTGGTAAAGTCCCTGTATGTAGGGAATGCAAAAGGATTTGTAAAATCATAATACTTATTTGGAACTACAGGAGAATCGGTTCCGCCGGTAGATTCATAGTAACCGAAGTGGATATATCCGGAACCGAGCTCTTTTGAGTTACCTTCGGCAAACAATCTGAATATCGCTCTGTCAGTGATCCCATCCTCGTTTATAAAAGTATCGCTGGTTTCTATCTCATGATTTGCTTCGTCCAGAATAGCGCCGTTAGAGAAAATTGTTTCACAGTATTCTGAATTTTTCCTGAATACGAGAACAGGTCCTTCGGTACCGGATGCCGATTCGGCTGAGTCCAAACGTTCATTTCCTGTAGTGCCGATCCATACATCACCTTCGCCGGTAATATAAGATCTGGCACATTCAGATCTGAGAGAATAAACAATAGTATCTGCCAGAAGGTGAGCACGGCTCAAGTCTGTTGTGTGAGTGTATATATTCTCAACAGGCAGGATGAGCAGTACGCAAGCCCCTGCAAAAATCGCAGTTAACGCCATAGAGACGATCAATTCAACGAGCGTTGTTGCTTTTTTTGATAAACTTTTTACTCTAGTACGCTTCATAAGAATCACCTGTTTAATCAGTCACCGGCATATATACAATATATGTGTTGCCGTTAACTGTGTAAGAATATGACTTGATCCTTCCCGTACCTACGTCAATGAGTTCTTTTTCCGTAACAGCGATCGAACCGTCATCTGATGTCGGAGATTCAGACACAAGCTTCTTCCTGAGAGCGATAAAAGATGTGTCAGCATTGGTTCTGCTGTTTGTCGCTGTCACTTCAGCATTAGTCGCAGATGCCAGACCTTGTGAGAAAACGATCAGCATGATAGACAGAAGGATAAAGGCGACCATAACTTCGATGATCGTCTCGCCCGACCTGTCAGAAAGTATTCTTCGAACGTTCCTTATCGTCTTCATCTTAATACTGCCTTATATAATTGCCGCCCATACTAATATACTTTGCTGTGTAAATATAAGATGCATCGGCTACATGTGTTTCAACATTAACTACATACATGTCATTCTCATCTGAGGATACACTTGCTTTTATAGTGGAATTGGGAAGTCCCGTAACACTTGTCGAAGGTAAGATAATTCCTCCGGACTGTTTGATATCGCTTAATGAAATGCTTTTTTCTTTTACTATAAGAACATCAAGGGAATCACCGAAGCTCGTGGCCATCTCGTATGCCTGGTCATAATTCAACTGCATATTAGCTGATGCCCATAATGCACCGGTAGCAGTCCTGAGGATAACTACTCCTGTTATTATCAGGATCGAGATGATCGTTACCAGAACAATACTCGCGCCCTCATTGCCGCGGATGACCGCAGCGATTCTTTTATCGGTTTTTGCTTTAATAGTCCGTAACATAAGTCCCTCGAATAATTACAGAATAATATAATTCTACAAGAATATTTTAACCCCGAAAAACTTTCAATTCAACGACTTAGGGGTTACGAATATGTGAACTGAATACTTCCATAGCGCTATACTCGGCAGAACGGGAAGAGTTTGATTAGCTATGGATCATTTCGCTTTATTTCAGTGTCCTTCGGTATCTGACAAGACCGGCTAACGGGTTAACAGTCTATCCTTTTGACTATGGTTTTATGAAATATAGATATTGTCTGTCACGGTTTTATATTATATACATTCATTAAGTTATCATTCCGTTTACAAATTGTTAGAAAAAACGCGGTTTTTCGGTATCCGATAAACAAATTGTTACTCACCCGTGAATTGTGGCGGAAATGTGTTGAAGTCTGATTTCGAATGGTTTATAGTTAAACCATCAAGCAAGTCAAAGCCATTTGACAAATAAAACAATTCACTTGAGGGTGAAAAAATAAAGGAGGTCACACCATGAAAAAGTACGGTAAGTCAACAAAGAGAGGTTTCACATTAGTAGAGCTCATCGTAGTTATTGTTATCCTCGCAGTTCTCGCAGCTATGCTCGTTCCTGCATTGATCGGATACATTGACAGAGCTAGAAAAGAGAAGGATTACCAGACAGCTTCAACAGTTTACACAGCAGCTCAGGCAGCTATTACAGAGCAGTATGGTAGAGGTAAGATTACAACAAAAGCAGCAACAACAATTACTTACGGTGCATACAAGGATGATGCTGGCAAAGATATTATTCTCGACTTAGCTGGTGTAGATAGTGGCAAGGTAACAAATTATACATTCACAACAGATCCTAATTTGATTATCAAGACTGGTAGCGTTACAATCAACAATGGTGGTACAACTGCTACATACAACCTTGCAGCAGACGGTACTTGGTCAGCTTCTGATGTATCATATAGCGGCGCTAATAACGTAACTGGTAACTAATGGATAATAAGTAAATTATCTAAAACTAGCAAACTTAAACCGGGGAGCAATCCCCGGTTTTTTTATACCCGGATGAAATTTTACGATTTCCGGCGTAGTCTTTTTGCATTTTCTTTCGAAGTGTATAATCTTATATAGATATTTCTTATTTAAGGAGAATACTGATCTTGGTTTTTGCATATCCCTTATTCGACATGCCAGCAATCGGCATTTACCTGGTCGTTATCTCATTTTTGTTTGGTGCGATAATGGCAAGCTTCATTACTTGTACTGCATGGCGTGTTGTCAGAGGAGAGGACTGGATGTTGGGTCACAGCCACTGCGATACATGCGGTCACGAATTGTCGACAGCTGATCTGTTCCCGATCTTTTCCTATCTGGCTCTTAAGGGTAAGTGCAGATACTGCGGATCAAAGGTTCCGCCGAGAGATCTTATTTTCGAGATAATTATGGGATTTTTATTTGCTGGAACACTGGCGCTTCATGGTCAGGTTGATGCAATAGTTGTAGCTTCACTTGCTCTGGAAGTGCTTTTGCTCGGACTCTCGCTGGCTGACTGGGACTCAGGCGTTATTCCCAACGGATTTTTGGCTGCAATCCTCGTTGTCTGGATCATGACAGTAGGATTCAGAGATGTTATTCAGCGTTATGCGATCGAGGGACTGCTGGCATCTGCATGCATCGGATTCATCATGATCATCGCAATTGCGATTGCAGGTAAGGTGAAGGGTAAGAAACTTGATTACGGTCCGGCTAAGCTTGCCATGTGCCTGATGCTGTTCCTCGGAATAAAGGGGGCCTGCATTGCTGCAGCTGCAGGACTTGTCGTAGGACTCATTTTTGTAGCTGCCTGCAAGTCAAAAAAGAGGAGGATCGCCCTGGCTCCCGCTATCTCGATCGGAGTTATTGCGGCATTCCTTATAAAGGATGTTCTCGGACTGTTTTTGGTTAAATAATTAGCGATTTGTCTGTTTTTGAACAGCATCAAAACCTTTTGCTTGACACTCACGAAATATGCTGTAAACTTTTTAAGTTTACGGCATTTTTAATGTCCGGGAATGAGGAGAGTATATTTCGGGTGACGCAAAAACTTCTTTCGGTGGCGATTCCCTGCTACAATTCGCAGGATTACGTTCGCAAAGCTATAGAGAGTGTCCTTCCGGGTAAGGACCGTGTTGAGATCATCGTTGTTGACGATGGTTCTACTGACGACACCGCCAAGATCGGAGACGAATATGCTGCAAAATACCCAGGAATCGTCAAGGTTGTCCGCAAGGAGAACGGCGGCCACGGTGATGCCGTCATGACGGGCGTTGCAAACGCCACTGGCCTTTATTTCAGAGTTCTGGATTCCGATGACTGGCTCGATAAGGATTCGCTTGAGAAGGTCCTCGCTGTTCTCGATAAGATGGACAAAGAGAACGATCCCGTAGACCTCCTGATCACCAATTATGTTTATGAAAAAGTTAATGAGGGAAGAAGAAAGCAGATCCATTACCGCAAGAATCTTCCCGTAAACCGTAAGTTCACCTGGGACGAAGTCGGCAAGTGGGCTACCGGTTCATATATCCTGATGCACTCTGCTACATACCGCACGGAACTCGTCCGTGAGTGCAATATGGTGCTCCCGAAGCACACTTTCTATGTAGATCACCTCTATGTCTGCCACCCCATGATGAGGGTGAAGACCATGTACTATATCGATGTTGACCTTTACAGGTATTTCATCGGCCGTGAGGACCAGTCTGTTAATGAGAAGGTCATGCTCAGCCGCATGGACCAGCAGGTCAGGGTCAACCGCCTTCTGTTGTCAGAGCTTAATACTGAAACGCTCGAGAATAAGAAGCAGCGCGACTATATCGATTACTACGTTGAGATCGTTACGATGGCTACTATCACGTTCTATCTCAGGGCCGGCGGCAAGGAAAATGAGAAGAAGATGGAAGATTTCATGAATGAGATCAAAGAGACCAAGCCTGCTTATTTCGACCTGATCACGTCATTCCCGGTGAAGAGACATCCCTTAAGATCTCTGCGTTACATGCCTAAGTGGCTGATCTATCCTTTATACCGTTTCGGTTATTCTATCGTTCGACGAGTTTTCGATTTTAACTGAAGAACCGTCATTCCGATTCCGCTCTCAATAAGAGGCAATAAGAAATTACAGAATCTCGACAGTATGAGTGTGCTGCCGAGTATTGCTTCGGGTATAAGGCCGTCGAAGAAAAGCGCATAGCCGTATTCCGTTACTCCGGCAGCGCCAGGAAGAGGCAGTGAGGATACTGATAAAAAGAGCGCTCCCTGTGTGCAGATTCCCTGGAACCATGTGAGATCTGCTGCTCCCAATGCTTTCGCGCAGAGGAAGGGAATCGAGAAGAATACTGTGATCTGAACTATTGAATTCAGGAGCATCTTTATAAAGACGATCTTGTTGAGTTTCATGAGCTTTGCGGCTCTTCTGTAACCTGCAAAAGATCTTAAAGTCTTGAACTTATCGCCTGGTTTTGCAGGCTTTTTGCCCGGGAGTTTTAATGCGATGCAGGCGAAGAATAGTGCCATCTTACGCGAAAACAGTACGCAGAAGAGCATGATGATTATTCCTAAGTTAAGTATGAATCCGATAGGGAAGACATAAGCGAATTTGCCGTCAACCTCAAGGAGATTCTTTGGTGCAAAGATGGCTCCGATGACACCCCAGACAACTGAGATTATCTGGAAGCTTAAGAGTGCGCAGAGGAGCGAGAATGCACCAGCGGATACCTTGATCTTATCCTTGGCCATGAAGTAGAGCTGGCCCGGCTGGCCGCCTGTTGAAGAGGGCGTGATGGAACTGAAAAAGAACCCCGCGAAAGCATATTTTATGGTCTGGGCAAATGAGGTCTTGTAACCGACGAGCCTTAAGCACCGGCGGATGTTCGTTGCCTCACAGACAAAGTAGATCAGGGTGCAGGCCGCAGCCGCCAGAACCCACCAGATATTGGCCTGTTTAAGGGTGCCGACGATGTCCTGACTGCTCAGTTCCTTCCAGATGACATAGGCCGTGGCAGCGCCGAGTGCGATCAGAACGAGCACACTTATCCACAGAGATTTTTTCTTCCATATCGTCATCGGGCGGTTCTCCTAAAACAGGAATCTAAAGACAGTTCCCTTTTTCCACTACGAGATTTTATCATAATAAGAATAAATAAGTGTGTGAATAATATGGACAAAACCTATATGAATGTTTGACTTTGCGATATTCGTCCTATATAATATGCGAGTTTGAAATCCACGCACGAGAGGGGGGATAAAGATGTCTGAGATTAAAGTTAAGGAAGGCGAGTCCCTTGACAGTGCACTTCGCAGATTTAAGCGTTCTTGCGCAAAGTCTGGTGTTCTTGCAGAGGTTCGTAAGAGAGAACATTATGAGAAGCCTTCTGTAAAGAGAAAGAAGAAGTCAGAAGCAGCTCGTAAGAGAAAGCATTGATAAGACTTTAATGAGAGGTTACCGTGATGGTAACCTCTTTTTTGTTGTGAGAATTAAGGAAAGGACTCAGTCTTGATCTTTCAGTTTCAGTCTTCTGATATAATCACTTTTCCCATACAAAATACGGTCTACCAGGATCTCTTTGCCCTCAACGTGATAGAACACCAGATATGCCTTGAACGTTATGAAACGGTAACCGGTAAACAGTTCTTCGTAATAAAGAGGTGATCCGGACAAAGGGAATTCGCTCTTTGATTCGATCTTGTCCAACAGATCATCATAGATAATCCATTCCTATTTCAGATATTTTTGAATCTTCGCTTCGATTATTTTGGTGTTCAACGGATGATGCTCTGTCTCAAATGTAAAGATCAGACTGGTTTCCTCAAAGCTTTCTGCAAGTGTGTATCTCTCGAATTTGGGAATATTATGATCACAATAATCTTTGTCCCCAAGTCTTCCTAAGTGTTTCCAGTAGAATTCTTTACGAAGCCGGACGTTCAGGCAATTGAAATCAGGCGCAGCAATTAAAACCCCATTGCTATACAGTGGATATTCATATCTGTAGGGGATGCTGTGTCTGAAAAGTGCGTCAGCGATCAGGATCTCGGATTTTGACCTGACCCGCTCTCCTTTGGCTGTGTAGTATTCAGGGATATCGTTCTTGAATCCGAGTTTTTTATAGGGCATCGCCAGCCATTTCTTTATATAAGCCTCATCACTCAAGAATTCCGGTGTAACCAGGGCGCGACGGGGCTCTCTTAAGTCTTTATATGCGTTTTGTGCTGCTTCGGCGTCGTAGTTGCTCAGAAAAACAGATATCAATTCCTGATGGCGATTAAGTATTTTGAGCAGTTTTTTGTCGTAATCTTTCTGCGCAAGACTGACCGCTACGGAATGATATTTGCGGGGAATGTATTTTCCTTGAGGGTCACTGGGATCGATCCTGTGATAGTACTGATGCTTTTGTCCCATGTTAATTATTCGCAATGATCCGGCCGGGGCGTTCTCAATTCGTCTGATGATCCTGTTTATATGTTCTTCTATTGAGTTATTGAGTTTTTCCAACTCGTTAATTATAGCTGTTGATTCGGGCATATAATTACTCCTTTAATATGGCTGACAGACAATTCTTGGTTTTCGAGAATAAATGTCTGTATTCTTAGATCGTAAAGTCTTCGCTGCTTGGAATTTTGCATACGAAAACTGTTTCTAAAAAAAAAATGTCTGTAGTTAAGTCATTTATGAGCGGCTATTCGCTGAAAAATGCAGACAATTATTGTGTATTCTCGAAAAATGTCTGTTGAAGCGCTTAATCACAACCGGGTGATTTATTCAATCCTAAACTGTTCCGGTCTTGCTGCCAATGCTTCCGGAACAGATTGAGACTTTTAGGGGGCATTTGAGACTTTTAGTGTAATTTTGCCCGGGGAGGAGTATTAACTGAGCTCATCGAAAACACGAACCAAACTTTGTAAATAACCTCTCATTCCGTTATAATAGTCTCAATAAAGATAAAGTTGAGATTGTATTTATGTTATTGACCGGTAAGACCTGGCGCTTATCGGCTTCTCGTAAGGTCGAGAATGCCGATGCGCTGCTTGGCGTTTTGCTCGAGAACCGTGGCATCGCCGAGGGACAGGACGAGGACCAGTTCCTGTCTGAAGAAGATGGAATCTGGCACGATCCGTTCCTGTACAACGATATGCAAAAGGCTGTTGACATCATCAATGAGACGATCGACAGGCGTGGTAAAGTGCTCGTTTACGGCGATTACGACTGTGACGGCGTTACTGCCACATCTATTCTCGTAAGATATTTCAGGAGCCATCAGGCGAATGTGCAGTACATCGTGCCGCACAGATCCGAGCATGGCTACGGACTTACGGAAAAGATCATGGACAAGGTCATTGAGAAGAAACCTGACCTGGTCATTACGGTTGACTGCGGTGTTACCAATATCGATACGGTACAGGAACTCAAGAACCGCGGTATCAAGGTTATTGTTACTGACCACCACAATGTTAAGGACGACCTGCCGCCGGCAGACTGCGTTATCTGCGCTAAGCGTCCTGACAACACATATCCCTTTATCGATCTGTGCGGCGCAGGCGTTGCGTTGAAGCTCGTTGAGGCATTAGGCAAGGACGGAAGACATAAGGTAACAGGCAATATCTGGAGACAGGCAATCGAGCTCGCGGGAATTGCGACCATCGCCGATCTTGTA
Source organism: Saccharofermentans sp. (assembly GCA_024695565.1). Next base: position 32,989 of record JAILHX010000124.1, read on the forward strand.
TCCGTTACAAATGAGAACAGAACAATAATCAAGCGTGCATTTATGAGCATGAAGAAGCCTTCAAATGTAGGTGTCGGAGTCATGAACGACATGCTCCTTACACCCGGCAAGACACTGGATGAGACATTTATCTCATTCAATTTCGTGCCCAGGATCAATGCTGCAGGAAGACTCTATGACTCTGCTGATGCTCTGAAGTTGTTCCTCGAGAACAATCCCACTGAGGCAAAGAATGCCGCGCAGGATCTTACGAGAGAGAACGATGAGCGCAAAGAGATCGAGGCGAAGGTTTTCGATGAAGCGAGAGCGCAATTGGAGAACCCTGCAAGACCTGATAAATGGTCACTTACGAACACATGCGGCCCCATTGTCGTTTACGGAAAAGACTGGCACCAGGGCGTGCTCGGAATCGTTGCGGGTAAGCTCTCACAATACTACGGCAGATCTGCGCTCGTATTTACTGACGATGCCACTGAACCGGGCTGTGCCAAGGGTTCGGGAAGAGCATACGGAGACTTCGATCTTTATGACTGCCTGACCAGGATATCCGATTGTCTGGTTAATTTCGGAGGTCACAAGAAGGCTGCCGGAATGCTCGTAAGAAAGACCGAGATGGGTACATTCATGGAGACTCTCGAGAAGGAGTCTGCAAAGATATACGAAGAGAAGGGACAGTCCGGAGAACCCGATGAGGATCATGTGATCGCCGCTGAATGCGAGATCCTGCCGGAAGCCCTCAACTTCAAATCCTACTATCAGGTAAGCAAATTAAGACCTTTTGGCATTGGAAACCCGAAGCCGGTATTCGTAACCAACGGACTCATCGTTACAGGCATTGCCCAGATGAGCAACGGAGCGCACATCAGGCTCGACCTTACAGATCCGTCAGGCGAGAAATCTTTCTCGGCAGTCGGATTCGGAATGGGAGATTATTTCAACATATTAAGAGCAGGCGACACCGTTGATATCGCCTATACGCTCAATGAATACAGTTACCGCGGTGAGACCACGCTGAGCCTGCATCTGGAGGATATAAGACCCAGGTGCGGTGAGGGCTTTATGTGGCAGAAGGCTGACATTGCCGAGAAACTCTATACGAGCGGACTGGCAATGAACCAGATCGCCAAGATGGCTCCCGGTGAAGATGTTGCTTCTGCGATGAAGCCTGCACCCGAGCAGTTCGGCGCATGCTATAAGGCGATCGAGCGTTTCGGAGGCACCGCGATGTCCACTGTTGATATCGACCTTCTTGCAAGATTGATAACTAACAATTATGATGTAGCATGCACGCCGTTCCAGGCAAAAAGATGCCTCGAAGTGTTTGCTGACTGCAAACTCATAAGGTTAAGGGCCATAACGCCCATGACAGTATGCTTCAGCATCCTTCAGACCGGCGACAAAGTAAAACTCAGTGATTCTGAGGTCTATAGGAGAATACAAGGTGAGTAAGGGCAAGAATGACAAGACATTTGAAGCCATAACTGAAGAAGTAGTGCAGGAGGATGTCGAACGCGCTTATCTTCAGGATGACACTCAGGTCCCTGAGATTCCCCAGGACATTTATGACCGGTTCGGAGAGATCCTTAAGCTCTACGATGAGTATGCACGTGCTGCAAATCTCGAAGAGAATGATATTGAGAGAGATAATGAGAAGCTCGAGAAGGCTTTTATATTTGCATATAAGGCACACCGCAACCAGAAGCGTAAGACAGGCCAGCCTTACATAATCCATCCGGTATCGGTTGCCATGATCCTTGCAGACCTCAAGGTCGATGTTAACACGATCATTGCGGCTCTCCTGCACGATACTATCGAGGATACGGTCGTTGACGATGCGATGGTGACCGAGAAATTCGGACCTGTCGTATGCAGTCTCGTTGACGGTGTTACAAAGCTCAACTTGAGCCTCGATAATGTTGTTTATAACTCAAAGCAGGATATTCAGGCATCCAACGTCCGCAAGATGTTCATCGCCTTGTCTGACGATATCAGAGTTATCTTCATCAAGCTCGCAGACCGTCTGCACAACATGAGGACACTCAAGTCCATGAGCCCCGAGAAACAGATAGAGAAGGCTCAGGAGACGCTAGATATCTATGTTCCTTTCGCAGGCAGATTCGGTGTATATAAGATCAAATGGGAATTAGAGGATCTGTGTTTACGCTATCTTCATCCCGATGACTACTATGAACTCGTAAAGCTCGTTAACGGCAACCGTGCCCAGAGAGAAAACTTCATGGAAGAGGTAGTCTCTGAGATCCGCGGAAAGCTTGAAGAAAACGGCATCGTCCATTACGACATTGAAGGACGTCCGAAGCATTTCTACAGCATCTATAAGAAGATGCATGAGAAGGGTAAGACGATCGATGAGATCTACGACCTCTTCGCATGCCGCATCATCGTTGACGAAGTCATTGAGTGCTATCAGGTATTGGGTATCATCCACGAGATGTACCAGCATGTGCCGGGCAGATTCAAGGACTATATCGCGATGCCTAAGGAGAATAAATACCAGTCTATTCACACGACTGTCGTAAGTCACACGGGAACTCCTTTCGAGGTGCAGATAAGGACTTTTGCGATGCATCAGATCGCGGAGTTCGGTATCGCCGCGCACTGGCATTATAAGGAAACCGGTAATTCACAGGAATTCAAGGCTGACAGATACGATACGAAGATCAACGAGATGAGGCAGATCATCGATTCGCAGAACGAACTTACCGACTCGGGCGAGTTCCTCGAATCATTCAAGATGAACATCGCGCCTGACGAGATCTTCGTTTACACGCCGAAGCACGAAGTTATCAAGCTGCCGAAGGGTTCATGCCCGATCGACTTTGCTTATGCGATCCACTCCGGTATCGGTAATCACATGCACGGCGCAAAGGTAAACGGACGTATCGTTCCGCTGTCTTACGAACTCAAGAACAGCGATATCGTTGAGATCCAGTCTTCCGCAAAGCTTGTTAAGGGTCCTTCACGTGACTGGGCATCTATCGCACGTTCCGCAAATGCGCGTTCGAAGATCAATGCATGGTTCAAGAAAGAGGCAAGAGGCGAGAATATCAGTGCCGGCCGCGAACTCCTTACCAACGAGATCACGCGTAACGGATTTGATCCTTCAAAGCTCCTGATGCATAAGTCGATCGAGACCATCCTGAGACGTAACAATTTCAGTTCACTTGATGATATGTTCGCTGCATTGGGTTACGGCAGCATCAGCGTCAGCAAAGTTTTCTCGCGTCTGCGTGATGACTACATCAGAAATATCAGTGAAGAAGAGCGTCAGGCATTAGGCTACCGTGTCACGGCTGACGGCAACGTCGCATACAGCCCGAATGAGCTCCCCATCGAACTCGGTAAGGCTGACCAGACACGTAATGCGAAGGGCAGCAAGGTTAAGGCTCCCGAGACATCGAAGCAGGTTGTCGATTACGACGTTGCAAAGATCAATGCTCTTAACACCGATCCTCACCAGACAGGTGTGCAGGGTGCGGATCCGATCAGTGCCGCAGCAAATGCAAAGCCTTCACATACTGCCAGAGGCAATGCCGCAAGACACGCGAACAGCAACGACGCGGTTGTCGTAAACGACCTCGAAAACCTTTCCACGCACATCTCGAAGTGCTGCCATCCTGTATTCGGCGATGAGATCATCGGCTATGTCACTCAGGAAAAGGGAGTAGGCATTCACAAGGTCAACTGTAAGAACATTCAGAACATAATGAAGAACCGTGGCAACTCGTTAAAAGACGAGGAGCGATATCAGCGTCTCGTATCAGTCAGGTGGCTGTCCAAGGCAAAGTTCTCCAGTTACGATGTCCAGCTCGTTGTCGTTGCAATGGACCGCAAGGGACTGCTCATCGATGTTCTCGACAAGATCAATGAAGAGAAGATAAATATCGTTAAGCTCAATACCGTTGTTGACGGTCCGGAGGCAAGGATCTTTGTTACAGTCAACATATCCGGCAAGGAGCAGCTCGACAGGACCTGCGACAGGATCCTGAGGGTTAAGGACGTAGTGGACGTAATCAGAAACTAAAATATCATTCTAAAGGCCGCTGATTGCAGCGGCCTATATTATTTGATATAATTATAACGAAAACGATATAAATATAACGAATAAGGAGGATTACCATGGTTGCTAATGAAAAGACTAATCCCGCTAAGACAGGAAACGATATAATCGACGATTTCGTAAGACTCAGGAAGAACAGGCATATGACCCAGACAGAGGTTGCGCGCAAGGCGAACCTTCATCAGGCAGCGGTAGGAAGGATCGAGAATAAGAGTACGGAGCCTAGGATCGATACACTTCTTAAGATGCTTAATACGATGGGATATACATTGGCGATTATTCCTGCTTATGACGGTGAGGAATATGAGATAAATCTTGAGATCAGCGAAGTGCTCGACAAACTTAAGAAAGAGAACCGGGAGCGCGTTAAGGCATATGCTGACGGTTTGCATGAGGAAGAACTCAGGAAAAAGAAGGAAGCTTTTGATGAACTTATGAGCCTCGCAAAACCGGTTGATATCGGAGATGACTACAAAGCTATTCTTGAAGAGGAGCTGATCCGCAAGTATGAGAGTATTGATTGATACCAATATAATGATAGATGCGATTACAAACAGAGACGGAAGATCAGGTTTCTCGGCACAAGTGATCGATCTTTGTGCCGGTGGTATTATCGAGGGATTATTGGCACCACATTCTTTGAGTAACATGTATTACATTCTGCGGAAAGATTATTCAGATACTCAGAGACGAATAATCCTGAGACGGTACAGCGAGATACTGGCAGTCGTAGAATTGAATAAAGCAATAGTAGATTCGGCAATAAACAATACCGTCATTACCGACTTCGAGGATGCGCTCCAGCATGCCTGTGCCGAATCTGCAGGTGCAGATTACATAGTTACACGCAACACAAAAGACTACGCGGGTTCTGTAATCAGAGCGGTACTGCCTGAAGATTTATTGAAGATATTATCGTAAAAAGACAGGTGTTTAAACGTCTCCGTAATACTCATCATCAGAATAACCGTTTACATAACTTATATTGAAGATTATCATCGGTCTTCTGCCTGACTTCGAGGAGACAAAGTTCTTGATCTGCTCTCTGAAATTACGCTTCTCGAGGAATGCTTCGATGCTGCCTGCCTTGTTGCTGGCCTGCTTCAGGAGATCGTCAACCTTATCTGATATGAGTTCATAGAGGACTTCCATATCATCGCTGTCAAAGCATCCCATTGAATTAACTGCAGGTGAGCATGCGAGATTGCCCGTGCGTTCGTCAACAGTGATCGCGATGGCAAGACAGCCGTCTTCACTCAGGTGGAGTCTGTCGGTAAGGATCCTGTCGTCAGCATCGACCGTGGCTGTACCGTCGATAAGTACAGGGGAGGCGGGTACATGGTCAGTGACCTTTGCGCCGTCTTCGGTAAGTGACAATACATCGCCGTTCTCTATGATGTAGATGCTGTCTTCGGGCATGCCGAGGCTCTCTGCCATTTCCTTATGCAGACACAGCATTCTGTATTCGCCGTGAACCGGAATGAAGAATTTAGGCTTGATCAGTGTATGGAGCATCATGAGCTCGTCTCTGTATGCGTGGCCTGATACGTGTACGTCAGCCAGTGACTGGTAGATAACGTGCGCACCTTTCTTGTAGAGCTCGTTGATGACACGGTAGATAGGCTTCTCGTTGCCCGGAATCGGGTCAGCGGAGATGATGACCGTATCGCCCTTCTGGATGTCTACGGAACGGTGGGAATTAAATGCCATACGCGTGAGGGCGCTCATGGGCTCTGCCTGTGAACCGGTCGTGAGGATTACTATCCTGTTGTCCGGATAATTGTCGATGGAATCAATGTCGATAAGAGTATCGGGCTGGATATCGATGTAGCCCAGAGAGTTTGCGATATTGAATACCTGGATCATGGAACGGCCTGACAGGCAGATGTGCCTGCCGTATTTCTCGGCAGCCGTGATGATCTGCTGCATGCGGTGAACGTGGGATGAGAAGGTTGCAACGATTATGCGGCCTTCTGCTTTACGGAAATAATGGGAGAAAGCCTCACCAACATGCTTCTCGGAAGGTGAGAAGCCTTCGATCTCAACGTTCGTGCTCTCGCACATAAACATGAGAACGCCTTCTTTGCCGAGTTCGCCCAGACGCTGGAGATTGATGGTCTTGCCGTTGATCGGGGTATAGTCGATCTTGAAGTCTCCTGAATGAACGATCTTGCCGACGGGCGTGTTGATGCAGAGCGCATATGAATCCGCAATGGAGTGATTAACTCTGATGAACTCGGCGGAAAATGCGTTGCCGAGCCTGATAACGTCGCCGTTCTTGCAGGTCGTGAGCTTTATCCCCTCGAAAGGAACGTTCTTATCCTGCAGCTTTAACTTGATGAGCTCGATAGCCATTGTGCCGCCGAATACGTGGCATTTGAATTCTCTTAAGAAATAGGGAAGAGAACCGATGTGGTCCTCGTGTCCGTGTGTGATGAGAATGCCGCGGATCTTCTCCTGATTGCGTCTTAAATAAGTGAAATCAGGGATAACGCAGTCAACACCGGGCATGTTCTCTTCAGGAAAGCTCATGCCGCAGTCAACGATGATGATGTCGTTGCCGTATTCGAATGCGGTCATGTTCTTGCCGATCTCGCCGATACCGCCCAAAGGTATTATTTTCACGGGATTCTGGTTCTTATACTTCGGATTGTTATATCCGTGTCTTTTAGAATTACTGCTCATAATCGTTCCTTCATATATGACAAATACTTCCCGTCATAGAAACAGAGAAGTATTTGAAAATATTGTCTTATATTATACTTCGTATACTGTACGTGAACAGGTGCGGTGGTTACCTGATTCGCCGTCGTCTGCGTAGATGTCGATATGGTAACCCTTAACGCCCGGACCTCTGTCTTCTACAGTATAGTAGCCGTCTCCACCCAGAGGATCGTTCTCAATGTAGATAACCGTTCCTGCAGGGTAGATGGACCAGTCGGCAGCGCATGTGCGTCCTTCGACGCATGTGGTACCTGTAGCCGTGCTGTTGTTGTATGTGCCGTCACCGTTAGGTTGGGGACCGTAGAAGGTGATGGTGCATGTATTGCCGTCGCTGGAAGGCTCATCGTGAGCCGCCTCAGTAGCTCTCTCGGTTTCTTCAGCCGTTGTGGACTTCGGCTTGGGCGTAGGTGTGCTGGAAGGCTTTGATTCTGTTGTGTATTCCTTCTTTACATAGTTTCCGTTATAAGTCTTATACCATCCGTTGGATGTTACTGCGATAACGTCGATCTTATCGCCTGCGTTAAGTCCCTTAACGACATCGTATTCCGTGCCCGGACCTGATCTTACGTTGATCGCGGTCGTTGCATATACGGCGAGGTATAATTCCTTTTCCGTAACAGTTTCTTTTGCAGCTGTTGTTGAAGCTGTGGACTCTGCAGTAGTCTCTGCTGCCGCGGTAGTTTCTTCTGTAGCTGAAGTCTCAGTTGTGGTATCCGTGGAATCCGGTGTGGAGATAACAGTTACCTTAACCGTAACTGTGGTTGTCTCCATTACTTCATCTGTCTGTCCGGTTGTTTCTTCAGTCTCATCCTGGACAGCAACATATTCTGTCTCGGAAGTCTGAGGGAAGGTCTCAATAGGTTTAGCCTGAACGGAAGTGGAATCCAGAGACGCATCCACGATAAAAGTAGCCGTTGCACAGACTGTAATTACGATAGCGCAATTAAGTGCCGATACGACTTTCGCTCGGGTAATGTTATAGAATTCTTTAACTCCTACAAGTTTCAAAAGCCTTATTTCTCCTTGTTTTGCTGCTCTGTTTTGAGCGCATATTTTCTATGTTATTATAACACATCTTATTTTTAGAGGATTTTTGTGCAAAATGCGGGTAATTTTGTGAGCAATTTGAGGGAAGGATTTTTTTACAGGGAAATGAAGGTAGACTAAGAAACGGACAGCGATTTTCCAAAATCCAATCTATAATAAATACATGGAGGAAGAAGCCTATGTCTCGATCTTATACGCCTGAATTCAAGAAAGATGCCCTGAGATATGTTAAAGAGCATAAGGGCAGCAGTGACCTGCACACTATCGCTGATAATTTAGGAGTTCCTTATCACACTCTTTATGGTTGGATAAAGGATGAACGCAGGATACAAAGGTTATCTTCAGCAGAGAAAGTCGAAGCTGAGCCGCGCTCTGCCGAAGAACTGGAGCGTGAAAACGCAAGGCTCAGGAGAGAATTAAGAGACAAAGAGGATGCGCTTGAAATATTAAAAAAAGCTATCGGCATTCTGAACGACTGACAGAAACTCTGTATAAGGAAGTCGAAGAGACATCCACGAAAGAAGTCGGGCACCGCTTCTCTGTCAGCGGAGTGCTGAAGCAACTAGGTGTATCCAAAAGCGGTTATTACGACTGGAAAAACCGTAAGCCGAGCCGCCGCAGCCTGTATAAGGAACAGATGAAGGCTCGGATCCGTAAGATTCACGAAGACAGCAAGAGGATTTATGGAGCGCCCAAGATTACCCATATTCTTCGTTCGAAGGGGTATCGGATATCAGAGAGAACTGTTACCCGTTACATGAAGGAAATGGGCATCAGGGCGTGTTATGCGCGGCCATACACGGTTACGACGCGATCTCTTGATTTTACTAACCGTCTGAGAAACATACTTAACAGGGATTTCTCTCCTGCCAAACCTAATGCAGTGTGGTGTACAGATATCACGTATGTCTACACAGATGAAGGCTTTTTATACTTATCCTGCGTTATGGATCTTTTCTCCAGGAGGATAGTCGGCTGGGAGCTAGCGCCGACGCTAGAGACAGAATACGTGATATCAGCAATAAGGAAGGCAATACAAACGACCGGGCAGCGTCCTAAGATTATTCACACGGATCGAGGAGTACAATACACATCAGAGGAATACAACGAGTTTACGAGCGGGATAGAAAAAAGCTATTCACTTCCCGGCACACCATGGGATAACGCATGCATTGAATCCTTCCACGCCCTGATTAAGCGAGAATGGCTTAACCGATTCCACATAAGAGACTACACCCAGGCATACAATCTGATATTTGAGTACATTGACGCCTTTTACAATACCCGAAGGATACACAGTTACTGCGATTACCTGTCGCCATTCCAATACGAGAAGAACTATGACATCCGGTTCAAGAGAACACTAAGTGCTTAATTTTGTGAAATCACTGTCCGCTATCTTGACAGAGCACCAGATGAACTCCGCCTTTTCGAAACCCTTGATATCATTGGCTTTGCAGAAACGTATCTTTTCAAAATACGCCAAAAGTACGCCAAACTTACGCCAAATTGAAAAATCGCACATTGGAATTAAAAGCTCCTACTCCATATCCTTATTCTAAGGATATGGAGGTTTTGAAATGACTATTATCTGGGGTGGAACGCTTGCCGTCCTCTTAAGCCGGTTCCGTAAAAAGCTGTTTAGAGTCACAAGGCTCAAACATGACATGTCCGACTAATCACACAAGTTTATTTGCATGTGGATCAAGTATTGCCCCAGTCCTTCCACTCTCATTTTCTGCACAGGCAATGCAGGATCGTTCCGTCTTACGGTCTGTATATTTTCCCCTTTTCGCAAAGGATTACTTCCATGCCTGCCTGGTCCGCGAACTGAATCAGATCATCTGATTCAAAAGCCTCCCAATAAATATCTGCATTGGCATACGGAAAGAATTTTCGGCCATCCAGGCAATTGGGATAATTCTCTTTCAGATAATTATAATCATGCGTCGAGAAACTGAGCAGACCGTCTGTCTTAAGGACCCTTTTGCATTCCGACAGATACCTGTTCTTTAACGCTTCCCCATAAAGCAGTCCG
>JAILHX010000047.1 GCA_024695565.1 Saccharofermentans sp.
GAGCTCGACGCATCCATCGCATGGTCCGGCGACCACATCGTAATGCTCGAAAGAGTTGAAGAACTCGGCAACGACGACATCGATCTCCAGTTTGTTCTTCCCGAAGGTTCCAACTGGTCAGTCGACATGATGTGCGTTCCCACTAACTGCAAGAACTACGACGGCGCCATGGACTTCATCAACTTCATGTACGATCCCGACATCGCCCTCGAGAACTGCGAATATGTAGGCTACTCAACACCTAACACAGCTGCCAGGGACATGCTCGATCCCGAGGTCTCCGGCAACATTTACTACTATCCCACAGACGAGGTCTTCGCTTCACTCGAAGTTTACTACACCTCTGAAGAGCTCGAAGAGAGATACACAGAGATCTGGAATACAGTAAAGGCGAGCGCGTAAATATTTATAGCAAGTGCTTTTCAGGCGGGTCCGCAGGCAGCTGCGGCCCGTTTTTTTATGCCTGCCGCGCGCTTCTAATCCGTCCCCGATCCGCATCCTTATATTAAATGTGCGAAAAATTGAACAAAAAATATAAGAAATCTCAAATCCTTATATTTTTTCGCTGATTTTTAGAGCATTTAATATAAACCACAATTTGACAATTAGTCCCAATTGCCCCCCAAAAGTCCCAACTTTTCAAAAACGCGGGATTTATAGTTTGCAGGGCCCTATAATGAGCTCAAAACAGCAGGAAGGTGATTCATATGGCGATAGATATAAGTCGTGATTTGAACGTGCGGTATGAATTACTCTCCAGGAGCATTAATGAGATCGAGAAAAAGCTGGAGCTGCTTCCGGCAGGCGGGATTAATGTTAAGCATTTGAACCGCAGAGATTATTATTACCATGTAACGGACGGTCGCGAGAAATACCTTGGACCCAATGACGCTCAGCTCATCGGGTCCATCATTCAGAAAGATTACCTCAAGCGGGTGCTCAAGGAGGCCAAGCGGGAATTGAAGGCGATTGAGAGGATGCTGAAGATTTATCCCGAGACGCTTGTTGAGGATGTTTTCGACCTGCTGCCTGAGGGGCGTAAGGCGCATGCCAAACCGATCAATATTTGTGACGATGCGTTTGCGGCGAAGTGGATGGAGACGCCCTACAGGCGCAAAGCATTTGGCAGGGATGCGCCGGAGTTTTATACGATCAAGGGCGAGCGCGTGAGGTCCAAGTCAGAGGTGATCATTGCTGACAGGCTGATGGCGAACGGGATCCCGTACAGGTACGAGTGCCCGCTTAAGCTGGGGAAGAAGATAATCCATCCGGACTTTACGATCCTGAGAATGAGCGACCGCAAGATCCTCTATCACGAGCATTGCGGAAAGATCGGTGACCCGCAGTATGCGGAGGATATGCTGGTCAGGGCCAGGGATTATAACCGGGCGGGCATCTTATTTGGCGACAGGCTGTTTTACACGTTTGAATCTGAAACGGTGCCGCTGGATGTGAAAAATCTTGATGACATTATCAGGCAGCACTACAGGTGATGTGCCTGCCGCGCGCCCGAAAACAAAGACCCTGAGATTACTTCTTGCCCGGATATGAATAAGTCCTGGAATAGTCAGCATCAAAACAGATATCAACAGTAAACTTATCGAGATTATAAACAGCTGACCACTGCGTGCCCTGGTTGACTTCTTCAAGGACGCCCATGGCATCAGATAAACTCATGGAAGATACACCATCAATGTTTGCGTGGATCTTTGAGTAGCGGTGGTCATAGTCCAGATAGGGATCATCCTTATAGAGGGGGAAGTTGGTTACCGCGTTGTCTTCTTCGGTTACCATCAGTCCCTCGTCTGTCCACTCGGCGATAACGGAACGGCCGGTCTTATCGGTGAGGTAGATGTGATAGGAGTTGCTTCGCGGAGAATACATGTCGTATTGTGCGAGGAAGGCGAGAGCCTCTTCTGCAGAAGCACATTTATCGAGCAACACGCGGACTGCCGAATAGAGGAGAAGGTCGTCTTTTGAAGTGTCGCTTACGATATGTCTGTTGCTGAGTTCGAGGAGCGACACGCCAAGGCCTTTCTCGTTGATTCCGTCGCATACGCACCAAGGGGCTGCGAAAAGAAGTGACTTGGCTGACTCGTCGTTTATGTCATATTCGCCGCCATATCCGAGATTTACATGCTTCAGATCTACAATACCGATCGAAGCGTAGCCGTCAGCAGGCATAGTTCTTATGACTAATGAATCGCCGTCGGAGGCGTCGTAATTGCGGCCGAAGAGGTGGTCGCCCTGTGGGTCCGTGACAGCAAAAGAACTGCAGCCGATGCCGGGGATCGTTCCGGTGGGGACGCCGTGGGTGAGATTCTCGGTCATCCAGATATCAAAATCCAAGACGGTCGTGATGCCCGCTGCGAGGTACTCATCGACTTTATAGTCCGTATAGCAGTCGAGAAGATAGATGCCGACAGTGACCTCAGTAAGAGAATCGAGGGTCTTTTTCTCGGGATCAACGCTTGAACAGCCGAAGAGGCTTAAGCTTAGGGTGAGAGCTAAAACGACTGAAACCAGTCTGGTTGGAAATCTTGCAAATCCCATAGAAGTATCCCCAAAAGGGCAGTTTAACAATGTTAAATGCCGGTATTTATGATGTTTTTAGTTACAGGCTGGTATGCACGATGCTTTTAGTAAAACGCGGTATGCACGATGCTTTTAGCAAAAAGCGGTATGCACAACGTTTTACTGAGCTGCGAAGAAGGTTCCGACGTCGTCCTGGTCGATGATCTTCTCGAGGGTCTGGATGCCTGCACCGTCAGCGATGACGCCCATGATGCCGTTCTCCGTGACCTTGCTCATTGCGGTGATCTTGGTGGACATGCCGCCTGTGCCGAGCCAGGAACCCTTGCCTGAGGTGAAGTCGAGCATCTCGGGTGTGACTTTGTCTACGTAGGAGATTCGCTCCGCGTCAGGATTTTCGCGCGGGTTGGAATCGTAAAGACCGTCAACGTCAGATAAGATCACGAGGAGGTCGGCCTGGGCGAGACAGGCAACGTCTGCAGAGAGCGTGTCATTGTCGCCGAAGGTGCCGTTGTGCATGATCTCCGTTGTTGATACGGAGTCGTTCTCGTTGATGACGGGGATTATACGCATCTCGAGCAATGTCTCGATGGTGTTTGTAACGTTAGCGCGGGTGAGCTTGTCCGTAATGCCGTCTTTGGTCAGAAGGATCTGGCCGCAGCGGTAGGAATACTCGGAAAAACTCCTGGAGTATGCGTTCATGAGCTCGCACTGACCGACGGAAGCAATTGCCTGCTTCTCACGTGTGGAGGTCGGGCGCTCCTTGAGATCTAAGTAACCGATACCGACACCGATGGCGCCGGAGCTTACCAGAAGCACTTCTTTGCCGCGATTCATGAGATCGGAGATGGAACGGCAGAGCCTGTCGATGTTTCCCAGGTTCATTTTGCCGTTGTCGTATGTGAGGGTCGAAGTGCCAACCTTAACGACTATTCTTTTTGCAAAATTGACGGGAGTGCGTGATCCGCTGTATTTGCTCAAAGTGATTCTCCTTTAATTATTAATAATCAGACCAAACAAGAATAAACTCTTGTCTTTAAAAATGCAAGAAAATACTTAAACTGACGGATCAGCCCGGCTGACCGGGATCACCGCCCGGGACCGGCTGGCCCGGATCGACCGGCATCGGAGTAGGCTCCGGTGTGGGAGTCGGTGTAACGTGGACGGGACAGGTCATATTGTCATTCGGGCACAGATAGCTGCCGGAGACAAAGTAGTCCGTGTAGATCGTTCCCGCCTCGCGGCAAGCGTCTGTAGGATAGTAGCCGGAAACGCAGACCGTTGCGGTAATGATGGTGTCGGGCTTGGTGAATGTTGCGCCCGGGAGATCCTCGTGGAGCTTGTTCATGCAGAACATCCAGATCCTTACGGCTGCGGAGAAGTCGCATGAAGGAACGGTGGTCTGCCTGAGCCTGTTATCGTAGCCGTACCAGACAGCAGCGGTGTAGTAAGGCGTGAAACCGCAGAACCACTTATCGTTGTTGTCTGAAGTCGTACCGGTCTTGCCTGCGGTGTCGATGTGCTCGCCGTCGAGGTTCTCGATCTGGCCGCCGAAGTTGGAAGGCGTACCGATCGTTACGACACCCTTGAGGATATCGCCGATGAAGAAGCATGTCTCTGCGGAATAAACTCGGTAGCTGATAGGATCGGCCTTGCAGATGACGTTGCCTTCGGAGTCTAAAACCTGCGTGTAAGCGTAAGGCTCAACATAGGTGCCGCCCGTTGCGAACGTGTGATATGCGGCAGCCATCTCGAGCGTTGACATACCGGTGGTAAAACCGCCGACAGACTGTGAAGGGTATGCGCCTTCGGATGTTCTGTCGATACCGACCTGCTTGAGATACCAGAGCGCAGTCTCGCCTCCGACGTTTGTCCAGAGCTCTGCCGCGATCGTGTTGAGTGAGTTGACGAGGGCGGTCCTGATGGTAACGGCGCCCTGGTAAGAACGGCTGTAGTTAACAGGCCAGTCGGAGTCCGGATGCGAAGGATCCAAGTGCTTTGGTTCGTCGTAGTAGACCGTAGCGGGTGCGATCATTCCAAGTTCGAACGCAGGCGCGTATTCGAGGAGCGGTTTGATCGACGATCCCGGATTACGCCTGGTCGAGACCGCTCGGTTGAGGGACAGGTTCATGGTCTTCTCACCATATCCGCCCTGCATCGCGGCGATCGCGCCCGTACTGTTGTTTATTACCACCATCGAGGCGTTTGGTTTCTCAGGGTAGTCCGCTATCAGATCCGGGTCGCTTTGGAACAGATCCCGGTTCTTGAAGGCTTCATCCAATATCGCCTGGGTGTCAGGCTCGAGCGTCGTGTAGATATGGTATCCCCTGTTATAGACGAGCGACGACGCCAATTGCCGCGATATGCCCCTGGCTTCGGCGATGTCGCCGATAACTTCGGAGATCGCATATTCACAGAAATAAGAATTGATGGTCGTTGTGCGGTCCGTGCTTCTCTGACGGAACTCGAGCTCGGTGTTTAATGCGTCCTCGTACTCTTCCTCGGTGATATAGCCGAGTTCGTACATCTTGCCGAGGATCATTCTCATTCTTCTCTGGGCATTTCTTCTGCCTGTTTCTCTCAGAGGATTGTAGTAGGAAGGGCTCTTCGGGAGGCCTGCGATGAGCGCGCACTCGGGGAGCGTGAGTTCGGAGGCGTTCTTGCCGAAGTAGTTCATGGCTGCTGCCTGAACGCCTACGTAGTTGTTGCCCATCGGAGCGAGATTGATGTAGAGCTCCAAGATCTCGTCCTTTGTGAGATTCTGCTCGAGCTGCATTGCGGAGAACCACTCCTGAACCTTACGGGAAGTGGAGTGTTCGTCCTGACCGCTTATGAGTTTTACTGTCTGCTGTGTGATCGTTGAACCGCCGTGTGTAGCGGAACCGCCGTTTGCAAGTGCCGAGATCAGGGCGCTGCCGATACGCTTGATGTCGATTCCCGAGTGTTCGCGAAAACGCTCATCCTCGATCGATATGATCGCTTCGTCAAGGTAAGTGTCCTTGATATCGCCGTAAGATACGTAGATCCTGTCGACGTTCTCTGCACCGGTGAGCTTGGCGATGACGTTATTCTCGCCGTCATATACGAATGACGTCTGTGATTCTTCTGCGGAAGTGAGGTCGCCAATCGAGAGCGGCTTGGTCGTCGATGCATAGCCTAAGAGCATTCCGGCACCGAATCCGCCGAAAGTAAACACGAGGCACAATACTGCAACGATAACGACTCTTAATATGTCCCATACAAAGCTTGCTGCTTCGTGCGTCAGGCTTCGGTTGAAGCCGCACTTGGTCGGCTTACCCTTGAGCTGGCTTCGAAGCTCGTCAGCAAGAGCGCTGTTCTCAGGCGCTACGGGTCTGGTTGATCTCTGCTTTTTATCTACATTCGAGGGCAAGATTAATATCTCCTCAGGTAAGTTTCTGAATTTACAACGACAATTTTACCACGATTTTATCTATAATTAGAAAATAAAGTGAGGCAAAGGCGGGGAGCGCGGTTCCATTGGATCTTACAGAGCTGACAATTACGGCGACAGGCAGTGAGGGGCAGGGCATAGGCGTTCTCCCTTCCGGCAAGACATGCTTTGCTCCGGGTGTTTTCCCGGGCGAGAAGTGCCTTATTGAAGTTGTGTCCGAGACCAATAAATACGCTGTCGCAGACGTTAAGGAACTTCTCGTATCAAGCCCTGACAGAACGGCAGGTTTCAGGCCCGCCGGTGAAGTCAGCGGCGGTCTTCCTTTTGCATGCCTGTCTTACGAAGCGCAGCTTAAGTTCAAGCAGTCGCGCGTAAGGGAGTGCCTTATGAGGATCGGGGGCTTTGATGAAGCATTGTTGGACGAAGTCATGAAGCCCATCCTTGCTTCCGATGATCCGTTCAGATACAGAAATCACATGCAGTATGCCATAAGAGACGGCCATATCGGTCTTCTCTGCGCCAAGTCTGACAAGCTCGGGGAATACGACGGAAAGCTCATTGAATATGAGATCTTCAGCAGGATAAAGGCTAAGGCGGAGGAAGTTTTCGAGCGCGCGCCGACAAGACTTTTCGACGGACTCGTATTAAGGGGTTCAGTAAGGACAAAAGAGGTCTTAATAGAGCTCGTAAGTCCTGATGACGGGCCGCATGAAGTCGTCATCAGAGACGCGAAGAATTATATCGCCGCGACGGGGCTAATAGGCGCCCTGAAGAGCGTGTGCGAAGAGGACGGATTTAAGCTTAACGGGCTTTTGTTCAGGATCAGTTCTACCAGGACTTCGAAAAGGACCAGATCAGGCATCAGAACGGTGATCGAAGGCGTCGATCATTACGATGAATCCTTCGCCGGAAGGACCTTCAGGATCAAGGCGGGGTCCTTCTTCCAGGTCAACACCGAGCAGGCTGAAAAGCTTGCAAATAAAGCATCTGAAGCGTGCGGCGGTGCGGATGTGATCTATGATCTCTACTGCGGCTGCGGAACTCTCGGTCTGTCGGTGAAGAAAAAGGGCCAGAAGCTCTTGGGAATCGAGGTTGTTCCCGAGGCCATACAGTCTGCCAAGATCAACCGTTCGCTGTCGCTCGACGGGACAGAAGCAGATGAATGCGAATTTATCTGCAAAGATGTCCTCAAAACCGACTTCGGTTCTCTCATTAGCAGCGGAAAGATAACAAAGCCCGACTGCATAATCGTAGATCCTCCGAGAAAGGGCCTTGATATCGGCGTAGTAAAGAAACTGACCGATCTTAGATCTCCATCGATATGCTATGTTTCCTGCGATCCGGCGACACTTGCAAGAGATCTTAAAATGCTCACCAGAGAGTATAAGATCGTTGAAGTTACGCCGGCTGACTTATTCCCGAACGCGGCACATGTCGAGACGGTAGTTCTTTTGTCCAAACTTTCAAGTGCACCAAAACTTGAGGTCAAAATCAACACGTCAGAACTTGATCTTACTGAGGCTGAAGCTAAGGCAACATATGATGAAATCAGGGATTATGTGAAAGAAACTACAGGG
>JAILHX010000086.1 GCA_024695565.1 Saccharofermentans sp.
AAGAGGAATAGTAACATGAACGAGAAAAAGAAGATCAGTCCCTTATGTTTGACAGGATGCATTTTGTCAGTCCTGTCAGTCATAGCACTTGTAGCAGGTCTTGGCCTGTACTTTGTTCATGGTTCTGTCAGGCTGTTTGGAAGTCATCATAACAGATTTGTTTTTCTGAACGTTATGCTCATGCTGGCGATGAAGCTGATGATCGCAGGACTCATCACATCGATCAGAGGTATAGTTACTTCTAACTCCAGGGGCTATAAGGGCAAGGCTCTGGGTATTATCGGAATAGTAATTGCTGTTTTAATGATCATAATTTACTTATTGGGAGCGGCCATCTTGGTGTATGAAGATACGCACAGGGAATCTCCTCCGACAAACTTATACGGGCAATATGACTGATTAAATGGAAGATTTATTTTTTGATAACGCATATTTTGTTATAGGTACTTCTTATGCCGGCAAATCCACAATGGTCAAGGAACTTGCCAAGAGACATGACGGCATAGCCTGTGAAGAGAATTACCATGATAACTATTCGGGCAGACTTGACCCAGCTGAATTTCCATGTCTGACATATACCAGAGACTTAGAAGACTGGCATGATTTTATCAGAAGGACACCTCAGGAATATAAGGACTGGATAGACGGTGCTAAGAGGGAATGTGAGATATTGGAATTAAGGATGCTGCCTGATATCTGCAGCCGTGGAAAACCTGTATTTGTGGATACAAACATCAGTATTAAAAATCTGCATAAGATCACTCCTGAAAATCACACGGTCGTTTTGCTGTCTGATCCTAAAATCAGTATAAGCAGATTTTTTGACAGGCCGGATCCTGAGAAACAGTTTCTGTATAAACTTATGCTCGAAGAACCCGACCCTGAGAAGGCACTGGAAAACTACAGACAGGGTCTCGAACTGATCTGTTCTCAGGAATCTTACGATGAGCTGCTTTATTCGGGATTCAATGTAATTCACCGCGACGATACCAGAACCATTGAGCAGACAGCGGAATTGGTGGAAGAGGCGTTCGGTCTGAAATCTTAATGTTAAGTTAATGTTCCGATATCTTTCTGTTAAGGTGCGAGTTTTATGATGTACTCATACCACAACGGGAGGATAATTTGGAATGAGTGATACCATTTTGAGAATCAATAATCTCACTAAGACCTATGGCGCGAAAACCGTGCTTGATAATGTGTCTTTTGAGATTGAGAGAGGTAAGATCTACGGCTTTATCGGAGAGAACGGAGCCGGCAAGACTACGGCGATCAGGGCAATTACGGGATTAAGCCCTGCCGGCAGGGGAAGCATCGAGCTTTTTGGCAGGTCGGATGAAAAAGGACTCGCCGATTCACGTAAGAAAATGGGCTGTCTGGTAGAACGCCCGATATTAGAGCTGAACAAATCAGCCAGAGACAATCTGCTGTCCCAGCAGTTCCTGTATGGGAATACGGATAACGGGAAGATAGATAAGATCTTAACCAGAGTCGGGCTTGGTGACGTTAAGAGCAAGAAGGTCAAAGACTTCTCGCTTGGCATGAAGCAAAGACTCGGAATCGCAATAGCTCTCATTAACAACCCTGAGCTCCTGATACTTGATGAGCCTGTTAACGGACTTGACCCGATGGGAATGGTGGGTGTCAGAGAACTCCTTCAATCGCTTTGCAGAGACGACGGTATCACTATCGTAATCTCATCACACATCCTGGCAGAGCTCTATCAGCTCGCAACCGATTACATCATCATCTCGCACGGCAGGATAATATCTGCTCTGTCGCGTAATGAATTGGATGATCTTTGCACGACACACATAATCATGGAAACAGAACACAACGATAAGGCACTTACTGTCCTGGCGAACAGCGGTATCAGCAATGTGGATAAAGATGCAGATTCCATAAGGATCTTCGGAAGTGTTGATACCAGATATGTCGCGCAGCTTATGTATGAGAATAAGATACTTGTAACACACTTGGCAAAACACGAGAGAACACTGGAAGAATACTATATTGAACTTTTGGGAAGGAGCGCATGATGGGTAACTTAATAAAATGGGAACTGAGGCAGACATTTAAATCAAAATATTTCTGGATCTTGGGAGCATCACTTGTCGCTCTTCCTTCGCTGCTTCTGTTTTTGACGATCCTTTTTGCAAGCGGCCTTACAGGATATCAGGCATACCTTGAAGGGCTTAATAACTACAACGCTTTCCAGATCTTCCTTATCGGGGTATTTGCCGGCATACACATAACCGGCGCGTTCGAAGGCCGCAAGATCCAGTCTGCGGTAATGGCCGGAAACAGCAGATTCCATATCCTTTTGGCAAAGTTCCTGTCTTATTCGGTTTCAGTTGCGATCTTCGGTCTGGCAGCTATTACTGTAAGTTCTGCAATTTCTTTCTTAACGTGCGGAATTACCGGCATCGAAGGAAACTTCGGCAGAGAGATCATCGCGAGAACTGCTGTTTTTATTCTTGTTGAGGTTGCTTATGCAGCAACATGTTTCTTCTCGTCAATGCTTGTAAGACATTTAGGCGGAGCGATCGGTCTTAACCTCGGTTTGCTGCTTGTTGCAGATCTTGCAGCACAGTTCCTTCTTAACTTTGAGCAGGCAGAGAAGTTCGTAAGATTTACTCCTGTAGGTCAGACGATGTTCGTTCTGACTGACTCAAGCAACGGCAATATTGCTACAGCACTGGCATCTTCCGTAGTTGCATTGGCAGCTGCTGTCGCATTGTCTTATGTTAAGTTAAGAAGAGAGGAACTTAAGTGATAAAATTAATATAAAGATCAATATCTGAAACAACACGAAGAGAATACTGCCCGGGGAACGGATAATGCATATGCGCGAACTGATCAATGATTATATTAAGGACCAATATGGTATCGGACCGGAATATCCGTGGCCGAAGTATAACCGGCATGCCGTATACCGCCATAAGGATAACAAGAAGTGGTTCGCACTGATAATGGAAGTCGGACGAGATAAGCTCGGACTTACGGGCGAAGGAAATGTTGATGTCATTAATCTTAAGATCGATGACATCATCATGCGTGATGTGATCGTTAATGAGAATGGCATCATGCCCGCTTATCACATGAATAAGCTGCACTGGATAACGGTGCTTCTTGACGGAACCGTTCCTATTAGCAGCGTTAAGTCCCTTCTTGATATCAGCTACAATGCCACGGCATCCAAACGCCGCGGGAAGCAGGTACGTGAGAGTAAGGAATGGATCATCCCGGCAAATCCGAAGTTCTATGACGTAGAAGCTGCTTTTGCTGCTGATGACATAATCGACTGGAAGCAGGGCGCCGGAATAATCAAGGGTGATACCATTTATATGTATGTTGCTGCTCCCGTGTCGGCGATACTCTATAAGTGCAAGGTTTTGGAGACTGATATTCCTTACGATTATCAGGATAAGAATCTGTCCATAAAAGCTCTTATGAAGATACAGCTTTTGAAGCGTTATGACAGGGATAAGTTTAATTTTATTATTTTAGGGGACGAATACGGCATCTATGCCATTCGCGGCCCGAGAGGCGTTCCGTTCTCTTTAAGTGAAGCTTTGAACGAGGAATAAGATGCGCTTACCGAACTTTAAGAAGAACTTAAAAGACGAGATCAGATTCGACCCGGATACACAGTATGCCGTTATCAGAAGTTCTATCTGCACAGGCGAAAAAGTGGCCGGCTTCAAGAATAAGAAGGATGGCCACTTTACTGAGGTTATGGTTATCAGGTCTTCTGCAGATGAGAAGATATTTAAAGAAACATACAGTTTGGATTCAGTCCGCACCGAATACTGATATCAGGAATAAAGATTCCTTACGTGTTCAATGAACTTGGATGCAAGGGCGCTCGGCATCTTCTCTTTATCCCAAGACAGAACATAATCCACATTTACTTCAGGCTTTATTGTCTTAACAACAACGTTGCTGTCGGCTGAGATGTTCTTTGCGACTGAAGCAGGGAATATGGCGATGCCGATGTTCTGGTCAACGAGCTTTGAAGCATTTGACGAGTGCGCTGTCTTGACGATAAAGCGCGGCTCTTGGCCTGTGTACTTCTCGAACCAGCTGCGGATCTCTTCTTCTCTGGAATGTCTGGAAGAGATAATGAGATCAGTATCTACTATGTCTTTCAGAGTAACTGTCTGCTTCTTGCTCTTGGCGAGAGGGTGTGATCCCGGAATGATCGCAGCCCAGGTGTCGCTGTATACGGTGATGCCGTCCAGCTGTTCCGTGTTAAGAGGCGTCATCGTGATGGCGAGTTCCAGAAGGCCTGACTTCATTCTGTATGTGAGGTCATCCACGGTGCCGCACCATAAGTTATAAGTAACGTTAGGATATTCTTTTTTAAAACTTGAGATCCATTCAGCGGCCAGGGAAGGGCCGTTACTGTCAACGTGCCCCAGATAAAGAGTTCCGCTAAGTCCCTTCTTAACATCTGTAATCTCTGTTTTCGCGATATCAGCAAGAGCAAGGATCTGTTCGCCTCTTCTCTTAAGTGCCAGACCTTCGGGTGTCAGGGTTACGTGACGCTTGCCTCTGATGATGAGAGTACATCCGAGTTCTTCTTCCAAGTCCATCAGAGCTCTTGAGAGCGGGGGCTGTGATAAGTGCAGACGATCTGCTGCGCGTGTGATATTACGTTCTTCTGCAACCGTTAAAAAATAACGTATTTGACGTAGATCCATATAGGTTACCTCCCGATTTTCTATCATACCCTAACGGTATGGTAATTCGAATACTATTTGTATTTTATTTCTTGAGGCCATAAAGATAGAATAAGCCTTGAAATCGTACAACGATAGTTTAAACGCATTGAAAATAAATATCAATACATTTTGAGTATGATTTCAAAATCCGGCATTAGATCATTGGTGGATGAAAGATATCGCTGCCGGGAGGTGGAGGAGAATATGAGACCTTACGAGAAGAAATACGTTGATGAATGCTACAAAGCAATGCAACAAGAGCATGATGCTTGCGGAATCGGTTTAGTAGTCAATATCGATGGTAAAAAAGAATATCGTACTCTTGACGACGCATTGTCCATTGTTGAGAAACTCGAGCACAGAGCAGGCAAGGACGCCACCGGTGAGGTAGGTGATGGCGTCGGCATACTCGTTCAGATATCTCACAAGTTTTTCAAGAAGGCAGCTAAAGAAGCTGATATCGATATTAGGGACGAAGGCGATTATGGTATCGGAATGTTCTTCCTTCCCCAGGATACAAAGAAGCGCACACTTGCTATGCGCATGTTCAAGGTAATCACAGAGAAGAACGGTCTTAATGTGATCGGCTGGAGAGAGGTTCCCACAAATCCTGATATCTTAGGTAAGGTTGCAAGAGATGCAATGCCTGTCATCATGCAGTGCTTCGTAGAAAGACCTGCTGATTGCGCTAAGGGTCTTGCATTCGACCGTATGCTCTATGTTGCAAGAAGAGAATTCGAGCAGAGTACAGATGAGACATATATTACTTCTTTGTCTTCAAGAACTATCGTATATAAGGGAATGTTCTTAGTAGGACAGCTCCGTAAGTTCTATAAGGATCTCCAGAGCAAGAGCTATGAGACAGCAATTGCAATGGTTCACTCAAGATTCTCTACTAACACAACACCTTCATGGGAGAGAGCACATCCTTACCGTCTGGTTGCTCACAATGGTGAGATCAACACGATCAGAGGTAACTTCGACAGAATGCTCGCACGTGAAGAGACTTTGTACAGCCCTTCACTTGATAATGATGTAGATAAG
>JAILHX010000104.1 GCA_024695565.1 Saccharofermentans sp.
TTTCATAAATATATTTCTTGATCTTGTTATAAGAAGCATTACCGTGAGCTGCAGAAAGATCCATATCCTCTACAGAGAATTCAACTCGTACCTTTCCGGCAGATATATCAACACCCTTGGAAAGAACGACTATCGTCTCTATCTTGTCAGTCCACGGGAACATGTCCACGGGCTTTGCGATCAGGGGTTTATAACCCTGATCGAGGAAACCCTTGAGGTCTCTGGCAAGAGTCTCCGGGCAGCATGAGATATAAACGATCTTATCGGGCGATAACTTGCCGCATGCCTTGATGAATTTAACAGTCGTGCCCGCTCTTGTTGGGTCAAGGATGACCACGTCAATCTTCTCTTTTGTTTTCGAAATCTTTACCATGTAATCGGTAGCATCGGCCAGAACAAAGCTGGCATTCTTTATCTTGTTGATCGAGGTGTTCTTGAGCGCATCTTCATACGCAGATTCCTTGATTTCAACGCCAATGATCTCTCCGACGTGATCAGCAAACGACAGTGTCGTGGAGCCGGTTCCGCAATAAGTGTCTATGCATCGCTCGCTGCCGTTAAACCCGGCAAGTCTTATGGCCTCGGAATAGAGGATCTCCGCCTGCTCTCTGTTCGACTGCATGAACGAATCTGCGGACACCCTGAATCGCTTGCCCAGAATGATGTCCGTGATATAACCGTTGCCCTTGATCTTCTTAACATCGCTGCCGCCCAGGATCATTGAATCGCGGCGCGTATTGACGTGTATAAGAAGCGTCGTGATCTCGGGATGGAGCCTCAGCAGTTCGTCGGTAAATAACTTCTTTTTCTTGAAATATCTGCTGCCGATGATGAGCACGACCATGATCTCGCCCGTCGCGTCAGCAGTCCTGACCAGGATCCTTCGAAGGTCGCCGCAGCGCTTAACTTCATCGTAGATATCGATCTTCAGGCGCTCGGCGATCTTTGCGCAGTCCCTGATGATCTCAGATGCCTTCTTGTTCTCGATAAGACAGGACTCGACTTCGACGATCCTGTGTGAACCTGCTTCATAGGGACCGACGATCACGCGGCCGTTCTTAAGTCTCTTGAACTGTGAATGAACTTTGTTGCGGTAGTAAAGAGGATTATCGCAAAGATGGATCGGCAGGACCTCGCAAAAGGGCGAGATCAGCCTCTTTACGCGTCTTTCTTTTGACAGCGCCTGCTTAAGATATGTTCTTCCGGCATAGGAACAACCGCCACAACTCTCAGTCACAGGACAGTTATTGCGGATGGCAACAACCTCAGTCATCCTGTCCTTGTCACTCTTCCCGCCGGACGCCATCTCATTGCCTTTCAGCGTTGTTTACGACGTGCTTAAGAAGGATCGCGGTAGTGATCGAACCTACGCCTCCCGGTACCGGAGTTATAGCTTCTGCAATCTCAGATACGGAATCGTAGTCAACGTCGCCGCAGAGTTTGCCCTCATCGTCAACATTCATGCCGACGTCTATAACGATCTGGCCTTCTCTGACGTAGGAGGAGGTGATCATTTTCGCAACGCCGCAGCATGCAACGATAATGTCTGCCTTCCTGCACTCTTCTTCAATATTTACAGTCTTCGTGTGGCACACGGTAACAGTCGCATTTGCAGTTGTCAGAAGGAGCGCAACGGGCTTGCCGATAACTAGGCTTCTTCCTACGACCGTGACCTTCTTGCCCTTCGTCTCGATCTGATAGTGCTTGATCAGGGCCATGACCGCTTCAGCCGTGCAGGGCGCAGCAGCGTCAGGAACACCTGCGAGCACATTCTCCATGTTGCGGATATCCATAAAATCGACGTCCTTGCCGGGGTCGATCGTTCTTCTCATATGCTCGTCGGAAAGTCCCTTCGGCAAAGGTCTGAACACGAGGATGCCGTGAACATCAGGGTCACTGTTGATGCCGTCAAAGGTCTTATCGAGCTCTTCCTGCGATACGTTAACATCAAGTACAGTAACTTCAACGTCAACATCGCACGATTCAAAACGCTTCATTACCCCGCGCTCGTACGCGAGATCGTCTTCCCGCTCTCCGACACGAAGGATCGCAAGCTTGGGGTTAACACCCCTGCCCTTCAGCTCTTCAACTTTTATCTTGAGATCTGCCAGGATCCCGTCTGCAACTTCCTTGCCGCCAAGTCTTCTCATTCTGATTAACCGCCGATCAAAATAGTTTTTACCTGCTCGTAGACCTTATCGCAGAGTGCGGATGTCTCATCGACAAGCTCCATCGTCTTCTGGTTAAGGTCTTCAGCATATTTCCTGTCCTTCATGGACTTAGTGTTGATGTAAACGTTCATTGCAGCACCCTTCGCAGCCGTACTGCACGCAGCTGCAGCAACTCCGACGTCGCTTATCGCAAGTCTCGATCCTATGACCGCCAGGCGCGCTAAGACCAGTGATGTCTCATAAGCCTTCTCAACGACCTCGAAAGGCGCCGTGCTCGCCTGCTTCAGCACCCCTTCCAATATCTCATCTCTGCCTTCCTGATCCTTAGGGATCGAGTATGCCTTTGCGAGGGGCTCGAAAACCTCCTCGTCCTTCTTACCGAGCTCTTCAAACTCCTTCACGAGCTTACCGCACTTGCCGATCGCAACCTCGATCTCTTCCTGGTACTCGGCATACTTCTTCTTGCCGCTCGTAAGGTTACCGACCATCGAACCCAAAGCCGCTGCGATACCGCCGCATACAGCTGATGCTCCGCCGCCTCCGGGTGTCGGCGCGCCGGATGCAAGCTCTGTCAGAAACTGATCTACTGTTCTGTTTTCCATGTTTTCGAGAACTCCTAATTCATAATCATAGGTTAGTGTACAACATCGCAACCTGCAAGTCCAAACAGCCGGTATTTTTTCGTTGATAAGTCCGTTTGCGAACGGGAAAATGAACGGGA
>JAILHX010000091.1 GCA_024695565.1 Saccharofermentans sp.
GCATTGCAATATAACGTCTTTCATTTTAAAATACGGGAAAGCAAAGGCGCTTGAAGTTCTCTTCAAGCGCCTTTTTGTTTGGAAATACGGCGGAAAGGTATTACGGGCGATGATATCTCTTAACGATTATCTTTATGACGGCAACACGGTCCTTAAGATACTGCACTGGTTTTACGAGGACCTGAAGGAATCGGCTATAAAGGAACAGAACGGGGTAGATCTGGTCCACAGCAATATACTCCTGCAGCAGATGGAGCTTTTGCAGCATAATGACTTCCTTACATCCCAGTCACAGCGTATCAGGGAGTTCTATAAGTACATGGCGAAGAAATACCCTTTCCTTGCATTCACATTCAAAGGAAGGATCAAGTCCCTTATAAGACTCGAAGAGAAGATCAACGGCAACATCATCGATTACATCTATGAATACTATAAGAAGAATAAGGCCTTCCCTGCAGAGTCAGAGATCAAGAGCCGCATTGGAAGGATAAGAGATCTCATCGCTTACAGGATAGTCTTATCCCTTCCGAAGTGTCACTTAAAGTCCGGAGAGGACGCCAAGGAGAAGGAGATAAATTACCTCTACGAGATAGCAAACGATCTCCCCGGATTTCTCGAAAAGACCGGTTTCAGCCCTGAACAGAGCGGCAAGGACGGCTGGAAGATGTCTGATAAGATGAGGCCTTCAGTATGTCCTTTCTACCGCGACTATATCCTGAACCCGAGTCCGGCGGGCTATCAGTCCCTTCATGTCTCCTTTTACGACAATCTGTCGAGAACCGATCTTGAGGTGCAGCTCAGGACCAAAGAAATGGACGATTACGCTGAGATCGGTCTTGCAAACCACCTGGGATATGAAGAACGCCAGAAGAAAGAACACGCAAGAAGAGACGAGATCCCCGTAGGCGCAAACAAGTTCTTTGATGAGGCATATGAGAGGGAGATGCAGCTTCAAAAGCTCGATCTTTCGAAGATAGACGTAAACATGTTTGGCGCGGTAAGCAACCAGTTGGTCAACGACGGATGCGGTCTTTTCAAGGGAAGGCTGATCCTTCCTTATGAACATTTATCAAGGTTTCAGAACGACCTTATCGACTAGTAAAGGAGGATAAGGACTATGGCGGCATTTGACAGGGTAAAGTCAGGCATTCCCGAAATGGATGAGGCATTGGACAACATCCGTCTCGGCGATAACGTAGTATGGCGCGTATCAGATCTGTCCCAGTTCAAGCTCTTCATGGAGCCTTATGTCGAGCAGGCGGTAAAAGACAAGAGGAACATAATATACTTCAGGTTCGCAAGCCACGAGGCACTCATAGAAGACCGTCCCGAAGTCAAGACAGTCAAGATCCCCCTGTCGCACAGATTCGAGACTTTCACTGTCGATATCCATAACGTGATCGAGAAGGAAGGCTACGATGCGTTCTATGTGTTTGACTGCCTGTCAGAGCTTCAGACCGCATGGGCGACCGATCTCATGATGGGCAATTTCTTCAAGGTCACCTGCCCCTTCCTTTTTATTCTCGATACAGTCGCATTCTTCCCCATTATCAGGGGCAAGCATTCCGTTCATGCGGTTGGCAAGATACTCGATACCACGCAGCTCTTTATCGATGTTTATTCGGACAGCAGGAACATCTATGTGCGCCCCCAGAAGGTCTGGAACAGGGATTCATCGACCATGTTCCTCCCCCACACGTATGAGCCGGAGACAGGTGCGTTCAAGCCCATCTTAGACGGGGTCAAGTCGAGCAGGTTCTATCAGACATTAGGCAATGCCCAGCGCTCGTCCGGTGAGCAGTTCTCCGATTCATGGGATCTGTTCTTCAATCACACAAAGATATCTTATGAGAACGGATCAGACATCACGGAAGAGTGCTCCCGCATGTGCAATATCATGATGACCCGCGACGAGAAGATGAGGCAGATGGTAAAGAGCAACTTCACACCTGAAGATTATTTCGCCGTGCGCGATCACATGATCGGCACGGGCCTCATAGGCGGAAAAGCCTGCGGCATGCTCCTTGCCAGATCGATAATAAGAAACAGGGAGCCTGATATAGCCGAGAACTTAGAGCCCCACGACTCCTTCTATGTGGGCTCGGATCTGTACTACACCTATATAGTTGATAACGGTCTTTGGGATCTGCGTATCAGGCAGAGGACCGATGAAGGATACTTCACATTGGCGGACCGTTTCGCCGAAAGTCTCATGGAAGGCGAGTTCTCTTCCCAAATGAGAGACCAGTTCCTTCACATAATCGAATACTACGGCCAGGACCCTTATATCATCAGGTCGAGCAGTATTTTAGAGGACGGCTTCGGCAACGCCTTTGCCGGCAAATACGAGTCCGTGTTCTGCGTTAACAGAGGAACACTGGAAGAACGCCTTGCAGAATTCGAGAAGGCCATCAAGACCGTATATGCGAGCTCGATGAGCATTTCGGCACTGGATTACAGAAAGAGGCGCGGCCTGGATAAAAGAGACGAACAGATGGCTCTTCTTATCCAGCGCGTATCAGGTTCTTATTACGGGTCTTACTATATGCCGTGCGCTGCAGGCGTAGGCTACTCATACAGCCCCTACAGGATAATGAAGGATTCGGATCCCACGGCGGGAATGTTAAGGCTCGTCATGGGACTTGGTACATCCGCAGTGGACAGGACCGAAGGCTCTTACCCCAGGATCGTAAATCTCGATAAGCCTGAGAGATCTTCTTATTCGTCCTCTGCAGACAAGCACAGGTTCTCACAGGGTAAGGCCGAAGTTATAAACATGGCTTCGCACGCGCTGGAGAAGCTTCCTTACGAGCAGCTTGAATCATCAGTTCCCAGGTATCTTGAGAACGTCCTACTCGAGCACGACTATGAAGCGGAATCAAGGCTTAGGGAGATGGGCAGACCGAGGCAGGTTAAGTTCATCTCATGCAAAGGATTAGTCTCCAATACAAAGCTCATGGATCAGATGAGAAGACTCCTTCGCTGCATCCAGGATGAATATGAATACCCGGTCGACACCGAGTTCACGATCAACATATCAGATAACGGCGAGTACTCGGTCGATCTTCTCCAGTGCCGTCCTCTCCAGGTATTGAA
>JAILHX010000099.1 GCA_024695565.1 Saccharofermentans sp.
CTTACGAATAACGTCGATGTGATCGATCTTGGGTGAGTTAACAGGGAGAATTCTCTCTACGCCGATACCATAAGATACACGGCGGATTGTGATTGTCTCTGAAAGGCCCTGGCCTTTTCTTGCGATGACATAGCCTTCGAATACCTGAATACGCTCCTTAGCGCCTTCCTTGATGAGAAGGTGAGCCTTTACGAAGTCTCCGACTTCAACTTCAGGATACTGGTTGCGAATATTCTCGCTCTCGATGACTTTTACTAAATCCATATTGTTCATTTCCTCTCTTTCCTGCAGATGTTCTTGCCTGGATTTGGCAGAGGACCACCCTGATAACCCGAGAATTTTAGCACATGCCTCTTTCAAAGGCAAGCATTTTTGCCCAATCGCTCTCGGAAATGTCCAATTTATCAAGCATATCGGGTCTGTTGTGCCATGTATCGACCAAAGCGGCTATGCGGTTATACTCCGCGATAGCAGCATCGTTGCCATTCTTTAAGACCTCGGGCACTTCCCTGTCATGCCATACCGGAGGCTTCGTATACTGCGGAGCCTCAAGGACTCCCGCGGTATGAGACTCGTTGGTATAGGCCTCCTCATTGGGAAGAACGCCCGGGACTAAGCGGGCTACCGCATCGATAACGACGATCGCAGCTGTCTCACCGCCTGTTAAGACATAATCTCCGATAGATATCTCTTCATCGCATATCTCATCAATCACACGCGCATCTATTCCTTCGTAGTGACCGCATATGATGAGAAGATTCTCGTGCGAAGCAAGTTCATGTGCTTTTGCCTGATCGAAAACCTTTCCCTTCGGCGACATATAGACCGTGTGAGGCTTATTGCCTCCGCAGAGTTCAACCGCCTTTTCGAAGGCTCCGAAAACAGGTTCCGGACGGATCATCATGCCGGTACCGCCGCCGTAGATAGTGTCATCAACGCGGCCGTAGTTATTAGGTGCAAAATCTCTCATCTGGATGCATTCCAATGAGATGGCGCCCTTTGCGATGCCCCTTCCCGTAATGCTCGTATTGAGGTAAGAAGATACCTGCTCAGGAAATAATGTCGCTACGTAAAAGTTCATGACTGGGGCGGCTGCTGGGGCTGAGACTGCTGCTGTTGACGCATTTGGAAAATGTCGCCGATAAATGCCTGGCCGGCCATATCGACACTCATTGCTGTTCCGCAGAACTGGCAGTAATCAACCGTTCCCTTCCGGATCTTATTTGCAGTAGCTCCGCAGTTAGGACAAGTTACTGATACATATTCTTTCTCAATAGCATCGTTATACTGCTGCTGGTTAAATTCGATCTGTTTCTTATCCTTCTCTGCCTGCATCTGGACTGCTTCAGCCTGAGCCTGCTTAGCCTTCTGCTTTGCAACAGCGACCTTACGTCTCTTGATGATGGAAGCTACGATGCAGATGCCGATTACGACAACAATGGCAACGACAATGATCGTGCAGATCTGCTTCCATGACAGCTGCTTTGTCATTATCCTGGTTCCTGCCTGCATGAACGCACTCTCGAAGAACTCGCCTTCATTGCAGTCGTCTGTGTAATGGTAATCGATGCAGTCGAGCAGGATCTCTTTTGCCTGATCGTCCATGACCTGTGTCTCGGCATCGTAACCCGGAGTTACCGTGCAGATGTAGTTGCCTGAACTGTCAGGATACTCGCGGAAGATAACCAGAAGGTGGCCTTCGTCTTTGCCGAAGAGTTCCTTATATTTCTCTTCAGCTAACTCTTCCAGGCTGCCTTCAGACTTATAATCCTTTCCTTCTTCACCCATGATCCAAAGATAAGGCTGAACACCGGTCTCCTGATAGAAAGACTTGAGTCCTACTTCGAGACTGAATTCCTCATCGGAATCGTCGATCCAAGTGCCCCAGTCATCCTGATACCAGAAATCGACCTCATCGCATTTGGATGCAGGTAGCTTCTCTCTCTGGATAGTCGATCTCTCGACCGGGAGAAAATCGCCGTTTAAGATGCTCTGTACACTGATATCCTCAAGATTAAGTTTGCCCTTCTTGATAAGCGTACTTGTAAAAGCAATACCTAACATGAAGATAAACAGCAGGAAGAACGTTACTACGCCGGCACAGCCGCTGCTTCTTCTTCCGCCGCCGTAATACTCACCACCGTCATAGCGGCTGCCATACTTATGATTATAGTTATGGTTTCTGCTTGAGTGGTGTGATGAAGAACCGGATGAATAGCTGCGTGAAGAGCTATACGATCTTCTTGATGAATGATGTGAATGACTGCTCGAATGATGTGAGCTGTGGTGGGAACCGCCACCTCCGCCGCCTCTACCCATAATTAAGTCCTCCCTTTTCCGCGCTGCGAAAACGCAACTTATTCCAAATTAGATAATATCATAAATCAATGAGATTTTCGATTGATTCGTAAGACGCATGTAACTTGTTTGCCCGCCTTTTGCCGAACTTCTGATGCTGTTTGTTTTGGGAA
Organism: Saccharofermentans sp.; assembly: GCA_024695565.1. Next base: position 2,472 of record JAILHX010000099.1, read on the forward strand.
GGAACTTAGACTTGAAAAAGTTCGAATCAATTCATGGGGATGAAAGGAAACAAGAACATGAAAAAGAATAACTATCCGCATATTACCAAGGCAGGAGCAGCATTAGTATCTTCTGCCCTCCTGATATCAATGACAGCCTGCGGCAACGCTTCGCAGGAGACATCAGAGTCTTCTTCAGAAACTACTACAGAAGCCGGCACAACCAATTCCGTTATACATGTAGATACCCAAAGCGGCGGTGACAACGGACCTATAGTACCTGAATCCGTTGTTGAAGCGCCTGATGCTGAAATGAATTCAAGTGATGTATACAGTTCTTATCTGACAGTATTGGAGTCTCTTAAAGGACCTATAGAACTGTACAACTGGATGGATCTCGGAGGGGATGATTCCAACTGGCTGTTCCCTGCAGCCAATATACCCTGCGCTCTGGCTGACGTAACAGGAGACGGCATAGAAGAACTGATAGTCATGGAAGGCAAAGACGACGTTTCCGCCATGCTTGAAGTGTATACCTATGACGAATTGGCAGGGACAGCCGTAAACATTCTGACTGTTGATGATCTGAACCCTCAGATCAATGGCTGCAGAGGCGTGGCAGTAGCAGTTTCCAATAAGGGTAATCTTATAATTATCGATACACCGAGAGATGAGAACGAATACAAGACTTTTATCGTTTATTTCTATGACGGCAGCGAGCTTATTCCGGATTACTCGGTAATCGACATCGTTGCGTTTGACAACGAAGGAACCGAATTCTATCACCAATACAGAATAAACGATGAAGGCGTTACCGAAGCTGAGTACAATGATGCGAAAAGCAGCGTAATAAACTCCATTGATACGGTATTACAGTACGCAATGGTTTTCGATGAGATGACCCAGAAAAAGTTAGCGGGTATGTATTCAGTTGCAATGAGTTACGATGATATGCACGAACAACTGAGCGGACTTATCTGATAATTACTCGTAGAGCTCGTAGAGACCTTCAGGCATCCTGCACTTGATGTAGCCGCCTTCGATGTTGACTTCGTAGCAATAGACCTTAACGAACGGGATCATGAGATTCTTGCTCTTGCCGTCACGCTTGACCTCAAGCGTGAACTGTGCACCCGTCTCAAAGCAGTCGATAACGGTGCCGAGATCTCCCTTCTCGTCGTCAATGAGAGTAAGACCTTTGAGGTCTGCAATAAAATAATGTCCCTCTTTGAGCTTAACGGCATTTTCTCTCGTTACGGCAATGAATCTGCCGCGCAAAAGTTCAGCCTTGTCGCGATCCGGGACACCTTCGAATTTAACAAGAACGTTTCCCCTGTCCATTCTTGCGGATGAGCATGTTATAGCTTCGGGCTTCTCGAATTTCTGCCCGCATAAAAAGCAATCCTTAAGCTTAAGGAAACGGCGCGGGTCGTCCGTTAAGGGGTAAACCTTAAGTTCCCCACGGACGCCGTGCGCGCCGGTAATCTTTCCAATAATGATGAGATCTTCCAAAAGAATCAGCCTACTATATCGACGATAACTCTCTTACCTTCTTTGAGGTACTTAGCCTTCATTATCGAACGGATAGCCTGAGCTCTCTTACCGTTCTTGCCGATAATCTTTCCTGTATCTTCGGGAGCAACGGACAGCTCGAAAACAACAGTGTTTCCACGCTCTGTCTTCTTTACGTTTACCTCATCGGGATTACTAACTAATTCCCTGGCGATATAAACCAATAAATCGTCCATATAAAGCTCTCCTTCCTATTATTCTAGTAGTGCTTACAACTGAATCAGATCAGATGATGCCCTGCTTCTTAAGAAGAGACTTTACTGTAGGAGTGGGCTGAGCGCCGTTTGAGATCCACTTCTTAGCTGCTTCGCCGTCGATCTTAACGCTGTCTGTTTCCTTCATGGGATCATAGTAACCGATCTCCTCGATGAAGCGGCCGTCTCTAGGATATCTGGCGTCAGCAACAACTACACGATAGAAAGGTGCCTTCTTCTTACCCATTCTTCTTAAACGAATCTTTACTGCCATTTTTGTTTCCTCCAAAAAAATATTTTTTGTTTTTCTTTTTATAATCTACGCCATAGTAATGACGGGATTGACTTTATCTTCTGCCCTTGCGCTTTTTCTTCCTGTCGCGCCTTCCTGTGGGAACGAACGGTGTATCAGAATAATCTTCCTTCGGAGCTGAGAGACTTCCCAGGCCCTGAGGGAATCCCGAGCCCATGCCGGACATGCCGCCCATGCCTCCCATTCCCATATTGCCCATGCCGCCCATGTTGCCCTTAAGGCCCATCTTGGCTGCCTGCTTTGCAAATCCCTTGGGCATCTTGAATCCGCCCTTGCCGTTAGAGAACTGCTTCATGATCTTTGCAGTCTGCTCATACTGGGAGATAAGCTTATTAACGTCTGAGACCTGAACGCCTGCGCCTGCAGCGATCCTCTTCCTTCTGCTGGCATTGAGGATCGAAGGTGATCTTCTCTCCTTCTTTGTCATGGAAGTTATGATTGCCATCTGTCTGTCGACGATCTTGTCATCCAAGTCTTCCTCGTTGACCTTGCCTGCAGCGCCGGGCATCATGCCGACCAGGTCCTTCAATGAGCCCATCTTCTTCATCTGTTCAAACTGTGAATAGAGGTCATCGAGGTTAAAGCTGCCTGCGCTCATGCGCTCCATGGCCTTAAGTGCTTCTTCCTCGTCGATCGTCTGCTGGGCCTTCTCGATAAGGCTTACGACGTCACCCATTCCGAGGATCCTGTCAGCCATACGCTGGGGGTAGAATCTCTCGATGGCGTCAACCTTCTCGCCTGTACAGATGTATTTAATAGGCTTACTTGTAAGTTTTCTGATTGATAAAGCAGCACCGCCTCTGGCATCACCGTCGAGCTTTGTCATGATGAAGCCGTCCATGCCGATGTTCTGCTCAAAGAGCTGTGCTACGTTAACGGCTTCCTGACCGATCATGGCATCGACTACGAGGAGCTTCTCCGTAGGATTGACTGCATCAGCAATGTCATGGAGCTCCTGCATGAGTTCTTCGTCTGCTACCGTACGGCCTGCAGTATCGATGATGAGGTAATTGCAGAGCATGTATCTTGCCTTGCCCTCACCGTCCTTGGCGATCTTAACCGCATCCTTCTCTTCAGGATCGATATAGCAGTCAACTCCGACTGCATCACTTAATACCTTGAGCTGCTGGGCAGCTGCTGGTCTGTGGACGTCAACGGATACTACCATCGGCTTCTTGCCGTTCTCCTTGAGGAGCTTGGCAAGCTTTGCAGCCGTTGTGGTCTTACCTGCACCCTGAAGACCGTAAAGGATGATTATATTAAAACCTGAATCTGAAACGTTGAGTTTGTCTTCGCCTTCTTCGCCGCCGAGGAGCTCTGTGAGAGAGTCTCTTACGATCTTTACGATCTGCTGTCCCGGTGTGAAAGACTGCTGAACATCAGCACCTCTGCACTTCTCGGTCATGTCAGCGACGAATTCCTTAACTACGCTGTAGTTAACGTCAGCTTCCAGAAGAGCCATGCGGATCTCACGCATCATCTCCTTGAGGTCGCTCTCACTGACGCGTGCCTTGCCGCGCATCTTGGAAGTTATATTCTGAAGCTTTTGCGATAAGCTCTCAAACATCGCTGTTACATTTCCTCTATTAATTCTTCAAGCTCTTTTGCAGCTTTGTCGGTATCACCGTTCTTAATATGCGTCAGAGCCGTTTTTGCTTTTGCCTGCTGCATCTCGAAAAGTTTCAGAAGACCTAACTTCTCTTCGTACTCCTCGAGCTGTTTTTCCGCCCTCTTGACCGTGTCATGAACTCCCTGTCTCGAGATACCCTCTGCTTCGGCGATCTCTGCCAACGTAAGATCATCGTTATAGTAACTCTCACAGGTGCGCCTCATCTTGGGCGTGAGAAGATTGCCGTAGAAATCAAGCAAAAGGTCTGTTCTTACTGACTTTTCACGCATTTTAAGGCAAGCCTCCCCTATTTCAGCCTGCACATAATAACAAAGGTTAGAGGGAGTGTCAAGTATTTTTACTTGTCAGTCTTTGTCTGCTCGAAAATTATTTCACAAATGATTTTTCATAATCCCTATTGACATGGTGGACTTTTCGTAAGATAATCACTTTGACACAAGTAAATTGTGCAAAATCAATTTTCGAAAACTAAGAGATAAACGGATATGAAGAATTCAAAAAAGTACGAATCACTTAAGCTCTCAAACCAGGTATGTTTCCCGCTCTATGCGTGCTCGAAGGAACTTGTAAGCCAGTACACACCTTACCTCAAAAAGCTCGGACTCACCTACACCCAGTACATCGTCATGATGGTCATGTGGGAATCCGTAAGCATTTCTTCGAGAGATCTGGCTGCCAGGGTCCACTTGGATTACGGAACTCTTACTCCCGTTCTTAAAAAACTTGAAGCCACCGGATACATCACGAGGAAAAGAGATCCTGAAGACGAGAGGCTCCTCATCCTGGGCTTGACTGACAAAGGCGAAGCAATTAAGGATGAAGCTCTCAAGATTCCTCCCTGCATCGCATCCTGCGTGGGACTTAATGAAGAAGAATTCAAGATGCTTTACATACTTACATATAAAGCATTGAACAATATGGAAAACGCAAAGTGCAAAAACTAATAAAAAGGAGAACAGCTATGATCTACGATTACGAAGTTACAACAGGAAAAGGTGAGACATTAAAGCTGTCGGAATTCAAAGGAAAAGTCATCCTTGTCGTTAACACGGCAACAGGCTGCGGCTTTACTCCTCAATATGAACCCATCGAGAAGCTTTACAAAGACTACCACGATCAGGGCCTCGAGATCCTTGATATCCCCTGCAACCAGTTCGGCGGCCAGGCTCCCGGAACCGATGATGAGATCCATGAGTTCTGCACTCTGCACTACAACACTACCTTCCCGCAGATGAAGAAGGCTGACGTTAACGGCGAGAACGAACTTCCCCTCTACACATATCTTAAGTCAGAAAAGGGCTTTGCAGGATTTGAAGAGCATGAATATAAGGCACTCCTCGAGAAGATGTTCTCAGACGCAGATCCCGACTGGGACAAGAAGCCCGACATCAAGTGGAACTTCACAAAGTTCGTCATCGACCGTGAAGGAAATGTGGTAGCAAGATTCGAACCTACAAGCGACATGAAGAATGTCGAGGAATGCATAAAAGCACTTTTATAAGGAAGCAGATTTATGAGCATTTACGATTTTACAGTCAACGATAACAAAGGCAACAGTGTGTCCTTATCGGAGTTTAAAGGCAAAGTCCTCCTCATCGTAAACACCGCCACCAGATGCGGTCTTACTCCCCAGTACGAAGGACTCGAGAAACTCTACGAGAAATACAGAGACAGGGGCTTTGATATCCTCGATTTCCCCTGCAACCAATTCGCGTTCCAGGCGCCCGGAAGTGCCGAGAAGATCGACAGCTTCTGCACCCTTAAATACAATACCAAATTCCGCCGCTTCGAGAAGATCAAAGTTAACGGAAATGATACCGCTCCTATCTACCAATATCTTAAACAGCAGAAGCCCGGGCGCATTGAATGGAACTTTGCCAAGTTCCTTATAGATAAGAATGGTCAGGTGGCAGAGAGATTCTCGCCCCAGGAAAAACCAGAAGCACTTGAAGGTGCCATAGAAAAACTCTTGAACGATTAAGGAGACATAACAATGACATTTGCAGTCAGATACTATACACAAACCGGTAACACAAAGCGCCTTGCGGAGGCCATCGCAGCAGAACTGGGTGTTGAGGCCCTCCCTATTGATATACCCGTAAGCGAACAAGTCGATGTTCTTTTCCTCGGCAACTCCTACTACGCATTCACGATCGCTCCTGAAGTAGGTGCTTTTGTGTCCGGCCTTAACAAAGACAAGGTCGGCAAGATAATCAATTTCGGCACGGCAGCCATGATGAAGTCCACGTATAAGAAAGTCAGATCGGTTGCAGACAAAGTCGGCATTCCCGTGCTCGACAAGGAATTTCACTGCAAGGGCGAATTCAAAGGCATGAACAAAGGCCGCCCCAACGAAGACGACCTCAAGGCTGCCCGCGAGTTTGCGAGAAACATCAAAAAAGAGATGGGTTAATGTGGTTAATATTTTACCCTCCTTGGATTATCAACAAGGAGGGTTAATTTTCCACATGTCAGATCAATCTTAATCTAATCAGATCTTTATCCACATAGCAGGACGGACACCGTAGCCTCCGTCTGATTCTAATCCATTTATCTGAAGTCCCTTGGTAACAACATTGCCGTATTGGTTAACACAAGCAGCATGACCTGAATCACAACCGGATGTTCTTAACCACCAGCCGGCTCCTGCACTACGCTTCTCATCATTCGGGAACAAAGTTCTGGCCTCTAAAATGCTCAATAAGAAAACCTTGTCAGTTGTCTTTCCGCAAGCCAGACTCTTATAATCCGGATTAACCATGTTGCTTATGGTTGTGGTAACGATCTTTTCTCTCTCCTGAGAACTGAAATATCCGTTTACAAAATCACTGTTAAGCCAGTTGCGCAACGAACAATGCATCCATGTTGTCGTTCTGCCGGTGTTGTGGTACGGCATATTGGCAATAATATCGTTGCTGATAACAAGGATCATTCCTTCATTAACCTTAAGTACTCGCCAATATAAACTCTCCCCATTACGTGCGCCAAAACAAAACGTGCTTCCGACCGTAAAAGGTTTAGCCTTGATCTTTTCCATGGTTGAATTCAAATAAGACTGAAGTTCAGATCTCAGATCATCTTCACCAAACTTCATAGCTTTGATGAAATACTGGTTGCCATCGTAGATCTTACTCTGCTCTGCCAGATCAAGTCTGTTTCTGCATGAGAGATCACACATAAGCATAAAAAAGAATGCTCTGCCGTTCGTAGGATCAGTATCTAATATCGTATCGCATTTTTGCATAGCCCCGGAAAAATCTCCGTCTGCAAGCATCATCTCAACTCTCTGTAGCAGGCTGTCGGTATTTGTCCCGTTTACATTGATAGTTGCGTTTCCAACTTGGATATTACCTTTTACATTCAATGTTTTGATTGCATCCTGAACAAGACATTCAGTACCGCATGCATCGCAGCGGGCTATCTTAGAGGAAGAATCCACATTCATATGCGCATTGCAATTCGGGCACATTGCAGGGACAAAAGTACGATTTCCATCCAGGTTTATTGTTCCCGAAGGAGCATTCCCTGTAGGTGATACGGCTCCTTGAGGTGTTCCGCAATTCAAACAGAACTTTGCTCCATCTGGAAGTGACTGCCCACAGTTCATACAAAACATAATATGCCTCCCTAATTGCCTATATGTGATTTTTCCTTAGTTAATCGGTAAAACTCAATCCTTAACCCACCAGTAGCAATAAGCCTGGGTCCTTGCAGCAAAGTTAGTCTGCTTAAGAAGCTCTCTTACCTCTTCCCTGGTATACCAGCGCGCTTCGATCTCTTCCTCATCAGACGTACTCGGAGCAAACTCGCCTTCTGCCGTGCCGATCACACAGCAGCTTCTCTCATTGGTAAGACCGACACCCGAAAAGCTCATAGGAAGAACTTCATCAATAGAAGTAAGCTTCAGGCCCGTCTCTTCCCACAGTTCTCTGGCAGCCGCGACTTCCGGGCTCTCTCCCTCATCTATGAGGCCTGCCGGGAAATTGATCGCAAAGCCTCCGACGGCCATCCTGAACTCTTTATTGAGCAGGAGCCTGTTGCCGTCCGGGCTCGTGATTATAAGTACGACCGCGTCGCACTTCTCACGCTGAAGATCTTCGAGACTTGTTATGTTGTGATCTCTCGAACTCATCTCATAGATCTTGGTATTGCCGAGATTTGTCTCGTATTCAGCGTTGTATGATGTAATAAAACGTCCTTCATGGACCTTCTTGATTCCTTTAAACTTCATTTCTTACCCTTCTTTGTATCTTTACCTTTACCCATTCTTTTCTTAATAAGGTCTTCAGGTGCTACTGAGTAGCCGAAGAAACCGAGCTTCTCGCCGAGGAGATAGTATTCTCCGTGATTATATGCTACCAGCCTTGCATTCTCGAGGCAGAGCTTGCCGTTCTCATCGAGCAGATATGAATCAGCAGTAACTCCGACTATCTCTGCGATGAACATATCGTGTGAACCCAATTCCTGTACGCTCTTTACCTTGCATGAGATCGATACGGGAGCTTCTTTGACAGCATATGCATAATCAAGTCCTTTTGCCTTAACGGGTGTAAGCGAGCAGGACTTGAACTTATCTTCCTTATCCCCGCCTCTTACGCCGCAGTAATCGCAGGCCTTGCAGAGCGACTTGGATACGAGGTTTACAACAAACTCACCTGTCTCGGAAATGAGCTTATGTGAATGTCTTGATTTACGGACACTGATAGAGAGCATAGGCGGCTCTGAATTTACCGTGCCTGCCCAGGCAGCGGTCATTATGTTAGGTCTCTCTGCTTCAGATTCAGGATCCTTTCCTGCCGAAGAAACCATAACTACGGGAACGGGGTTAAGGATAGTAGATACCCCGACCTCGATCTTATCGTGTTTTGCCATTAATTATCCCTCCTTGGATATCAGCGGTGTTACCGCCGTAAAACTCTCGTGCAGGAGCAGATAGTCTTTTATATCGATACCTGCGGAATATCCTACGATGCTGCCGTCCTTACCGATTACGCGGTGACATGGAACGACAACTGCAACGGGGTTATCAGAACATGCCGCACCGACGGCTCTGGTGATCTTCCTTGCTTCTTTAAGGTCGCCCGCTGTAAGCTTCAGCGCGATGTCCTCGTAGCTTGCCGTACCGCCGTAAGGGATCGTATTAAGGGCATTCCAGACCTTCTTCTGGAACGGAGTTCCCATGCTGAACCTGACATTGATGTCAAAGCCCGATCTGGCACTGTCGAAATACTCTCTTAATTCAACATAAGCCTTTGCAAGTTCGTCAGGAAGATAAGGGAGCTGCTCTTCTTCCATGTTGTACTTGCCGTCATCATTACGTGCAAGACCGCCGTTTCCGTCAAGCAGATCAAGGCTTGCCGCGATGTTATGTGCAAACGGGTCTTCTAACTTCTGGCCATAATGGAAGAGCCTGATCGAATCAACGAAATCCTGACCGCCTGATACCATCGCAACGCCACGCTCGAAAGGCACGAAGCAGATGTTATATCTCGGATACTCATAAGACAGGATTGCATAAAGACCTGCGTCTTCAAATCCCGTCTTATGTCTTACTTCATCCTTCAATACCGCTTCCTGAATAAATCCCGCACCGGTTAAGATCCTCTCTAAGCCTTCATTGCCGTGACTGCAGATAACGGTGACCTTGTGATAGTACTGGGACAGGAAACAATACTTCAGGACTTCATCCACGACACCGCTCTGGGTATCGGCATTGGCATCGTTAGTGAATACGAATTCTATATGAGCCCTGCAGTTTTTGCGGTCGGGTCTGAAGAGTTTGACAAGCGCGTATATAACGCCTTCCTTAGAGGCGATCATTGCTTCTCCCTGACTTCCCGTGCCCAAAGACCTGATGTCATCTTCGATGTACTTGATAGTACCTTCCATCAGTCCGCGCCTGCGAAGTTCAGAGCTGTCACCGATATGAATCTTGCGAAGATCGATTTTGTCAGCCATAGCATTTCTCCGGATCGAACTCGTCGTCTCCCTTTATAAACTCTGCCGTATATTCATTTGTGTTCGCATACACTTTGTTGTCGTAAGAAGCAGGACAATATACCGCATTGTCCATTGTCTGTCTGAAGTCTGATGCCATGTGCCCGAAAAGTTCATCTTCTGAGATCAGATCCCAGACGGTATCGTTTCTCGTAAGAGGCATGAGTCCCGTCATACTCTCTAATCTGTAGATAAGGAGCTGTGCATCCTGATCGAATGATATGAATGAGGCAAATGCGGCCGCAAACTCACTGTTTTCGGAGCCCTTGGAAACGCACAGTGAATATGTGCTGATATAAGGGACACCTGTGTTGGTGACATCATCGCAAGGAAGATGCAGCAGATAAAGGTTGTTCGGGAAGTATTCTGACCATGCGCTGACATTGGCCGAAGAATCGACCCACAATGCAGCCGATCTGGAATATACGGGGTCTGCTCCCGCAGTTATGTCGTTCGTGAGCCCGTCATCGTAAAAACCTCTGACATAAGATGTTGCTTCGTCAATTATCTCTATGGCAGCTTCCCGGTCTTCACCATACTCATCACAGAGCATATAAGAAGTGGGAGTGTCGCCGTTAAAGGCCGAACCTAAGTATGGGATAAGATCGTAAGCTGAAGCAAATCCTGCACATTCAGGGTACTCTAACGCGATCTCTTCAACATAAGATCTAAGATCATCTACCGTGTTCTTCGTCTGAAGCTTGCCTCTCTCGGAAGGGATATACTGGGTGTTGCCCATAACGATCTCAGCCGAGCAATAATGAGGAACCGCATAGAATATTCCGTCTTCTGAATCATTGGTCAGAGCGCCGGAATAGATCTGCTGGCTGTTAAGATAAGGGTCTTCTGCAAGATAAGGATTGAGATCTTCACAAAGACCTGCATTCCAGACAGCTTCACTGTCCTGGGCGAGGAACAGGTCAGGCGAATCTGACGTTCCGTTCCATGACCTAACGTTATCAAGGCTTGCACCTGTACTTACGCAGCCCTGGTTAATGACTACGTAATTCGTCGCTACATTGGACAGATAATCAGTATCAATGGTAAGTCCGCTCTCGTTGCTGTCCCAGGTGCCGTTATTCTTGCAGTAGAACATTGAAGCAAGGCACTGAACCGTAAGATCAGAATAAGGGAGCGCGACGTTGAGCTGTCTGATGTCATCTCCTGTGGTCTCATCGGAAGATTCTTCGGTCTCTTCAGATACTTCAGAGGGGCCTAATGAAGAACTTATCGAAGGAAACATATCATCACCCTTTTTGCAGCCGGTCAAAAGCGCGCCGGACAAAGCCGCGCACAACAAAACGCTTACTGCTCTTCTTACGAGATCAAGGGTCTTCATCAGATAGTAACCTCCAATAAGATGATTATATCATTCTTACCCGGGAATCCTTATCTTCACTTGACACTGAAGTGCCAAATAGGTATATTCTTAAGGCACGCCAAAGTGGCTCAGGGGTAGAGCAATTCACTCGTAATGAATAGGTCGCGGGTTCGATTCCCGCCTTTGGCTCCAAAAAATACACATCCCCCGTATTTAGACTCATACGGGGGATGTTTTATTTTGAATCTGTTTTACGCTAATATCAGCCAATTGCAGGTGTAACAGGTGTGCTGACTGCCTTGTTTAATGCCGCTACGGCTGAGTTAAGTTCGTTGATCGACTCGTTTAAGCCTTCGATATCGATGCTGCTGATCTTCTGGATAGCCTCTGACATAGCGTCTGTATTATCAGTAAGGACCTGATCGACGTTGGAGATCATGCTGTTCATTCCGTCAAGAGAGTTGTTGACCTCGCCCATGAGGTTTGTTGCCTCGTTGAGAGTTGTCTCAGCAGCTGTCAGAGTGCTTAAGACCTGAGGAACAACAAAGATCGCAGATACTACAAATACACCTGCGATAACTACCATAGCGAGGGCTACGACGCCTGTTCTTCTGGCAGTTTTCTTCTCGAGCTTAACAAGTGTTGTCAGAAGGTCATGATCTGTATAGTCAGCATACTTGCCGCTCTTGATCTTATTCTCGGGAGCTGCCTTCTCGGGTTCAGCCTTCTTCTCAGGCTCTGTCTTTTTCTCCGTTACAGGTTCTGCTTCAGCAGCCTTCTCTTCTACTGCTTCCTTAGCCTCTTCGTTAACCTCAGCGAGCTTCTTTTCGTCTTCCATAACTGACCTCCTTCAGGATTTGAATAAAATAAACCTCCGATGGCCTTTTGCCGGTCGGAGGTTTTCGAAAACAATATTAATGGTGGAACAGTCTCATTCCGGTGAATGCCATGGCGATTCCATACTTGTTGCATGTCATGATTACATGATCGTCACGGATGGATCCGCCGGGCTCTGCGATGTACTTAACGCCGCTCTTGTGAGCACGCTCGATGTTATCACCGAAGGGGAAGAATGCGTCGGAACCCAAAGCAACGTTATCGTTCTTTGCAAGCCATGCCTTCTTCTCTTCCCTTGTGAATACTTCAGGCTTTACCTTGAAGATGTTCTGCCATGTACCTTCAGCAAGAACGTCCTCATACTCGTCAGAGATATAAACGTCGATGGCGTTGTCTCTGTCGGGTCTTCTGATGTCGTCTACGAACTGGAGACCCAATACCTGAGGACTCTGTCTGAGCCACCAGTTATCAGCCTTGTTGCCTGCAAGTCTTGTGCAGTGAATTCTGGACTGCTGGCCTGCACCGATACCGATCGCCTGACCGTCCTTAACATAGCAGACGGAGTTAGACTGTGTGTACTTGAGTGTGATGAGAGAGATCAAGAGGTCGATCTTCTTATCCTCGGGAATGTCCTTGTTATCGGTAACGATATTGTCGAGGAGCGCGTGATTGATCTCGAACTCGTTTCTTCCCTGCTCGAATGTAACGCCGTAAACTTCCTTTGTCTCGATCGGAGCGGGCTTATAGCTTGCGTCGATCTTGATCACGTTATATGTTCCCTTCCTCTTTGTCTTAAGGATCTCAAGAGCTTCGGGGGTATAGTCGGGAGCGATGATGCCGTCGGATACTTCTCTTGCAAGCATTGTAGCTGTGATAGCGTCGCATGTATCGGAAAGCGCTGTGAAGTCACCGTAAGATGACATTCTGTCTGCGCCTCTTGCTCTTGCATAAGCGCAGGCAATGGGAGAAAGTTCACCCAAATCGTCTACGAAGTAGATCTTAGCCTCTGTCTCAGTAAGGGGCTTGCCTACTGCAGCACCTGCAGGTGAAACGTGCTTAAAAGATGTAGCTGCAGGAAGGCCTGTTGCTTCCTTGAGTTCCTTTACAAGCTGCCAGCCGTTGAAAGCGTCCAGAAGGTTGATATAACCGGGCTTGCCGTTCAATACTTCGATGGGAAGCTCTGAACCGTCTTTCATGAAGATTCTGGAAGGCTTCTGATTGGGGTTGCATCCGTACTTAAGTTGCATCTCGCTTGACATTGTCGTTCTCCTTTATATCTGATTACTTTACGTTCTTGTTTACGATACGTGTCTCTGCTGCGCCTGTCTCTATGTCGATGTAGCGTACGAAGAGAGATACCTTATTGTCTTCGTTAAGGCTTGTCCACACTTCATTTGTGAATGTATCGATGTCGCCCTTGATCTCAACCTTCTCAGGCTCACCTTCGAATGAAGGAAGCGGACTGCCGTCGCCCTGGTATGTGTGGATGAATCTGCCGATTCCTGCCTTGGAATTTGTGTATGTGAATGTGTGGCGCTCGCAGGATTCAGGATCACCGTCATCGCTCTTTAAGATGGACATGGCATAGTTGTATGTGCCGTTCTCGACATGCATGATGCCTGAGATCCTGGGGGTATAGTTCGGAGCGTCGTCTTCGAACTCTCTGCCTCTTAAGGACTGCTCGAATGTCATCTGCTTGTCCATGAGTTCATAGATAGTGTCTGTCTGGTCACCGTTGGTAACGATCGTCTTGTTGCCAAGAACTCTTACGGGTGAATAAATGATGAGGTGCGGATCTGTAAGAAGTGAGGGATCGAATGCCTCAGTCTTGATTCCGTCTTCTGTTGCCGTGAAAACTCTGTTTCTGGAATTAACGCTTCTTCCCATGATGAAGTAAGCTGTAACAGCATACTTGCCGCATTCGGACTTGCCGATGACGATTCCTCTTCCGGGATAAGCATTCTCTGAAAGGATCTTACTCAGGTTCTGTGTGATCATATGACACCTCCAAAATTTAATAACTTTTTATCGTACGTAGCAGATGTTGTTCTCGATAACTACTTTGCCGTCGGCAATAAGTCTTATCGCCTGGGGCAGGATCTTCCATTCGCACTCCTGCATGATCCTCTTCTGCAGAGTCTCGGGAGTATCATCAGGCAGAACGTCAACAGCCTTCTGCAAAAGTATCGGGCCTTCATCGTAGTTCTCATTAACGAAATGAACCGTTGCGCCTGACACCTTAACGCCCTTGGCAAGAGCAGCCTGGTGAGGTCTTATTCCGTACATGCCCGCTCCGCAGAATGAAGGGATAAGAGCCGGATGAATATTGATTATGCGGTTGGAATACTTAGCGATCATCTTGGGTCCGAGGAGCGAGAGATAGCCTGCAAGAACGACGAGTTCTGCACCTGACTTCTCAACAGCCTCAAGGACCTTCTCATCCCATTCTTCAACGGAATCAAATTCCTTCCTCGGAAAGACCGCAGTCGCAATGCCGTTATTTGCAGCTCTCTCAAGAGCATAAGCAGTTCTCGAAGACGAGACTACGAGTGAGATCTCCACATCTTTAAGGATGCCCGTCTTGGTGTTGTCGATAATGGCCTGAAGATTAGTTCCGCCACCCGACACAAATACTGCTATCTTCATTTAGTAATCCCCTATCAGTTGTATTTTACCTTGTGAACTGACTCTTCATCATCCTCAGGCTTGCCTGCAATGAAGTTGCCGTCAAAGCATGCGGAGCATACGCCGCAGTCGATCGTGTTAAGAGAAGCTCTCAGGGAATCAAGGCTGATATATGCGAGTGAATCAGCGCCGATCATGTCGCGGATCTCTTCGATCGTCTTTGTGCTTGCGGGAAGCTCTGTCTCAGATGAAGCATTAACGCCATAGCAGCAGCCGAACTTTACCGGCGGAGAAGCAAGTCTTACATGAACTTCCTTAGCGCCGTTCTCTCTTAAGAATGAGATGATGTGCTTTGTTGTTGTACCTCTTACGAGAGAGTCATCAACGATTGCGATTTTCTTGTCCTTGATGGCTGTCTTAAGAGCTGCGAACTTCATTCTTACAGCAAGTTCTCTCTGCTGCTGTGTGCTCTTGATGAATGTTCTGCCTACATATCTGTTCTTGAGAAGTCCTGAACCGTAAGCTACGCCAAGACCTGCAGCATAACCTTCTGCAGCTGCGTTGCCCGAGTCAGGCGCACCGATAACGAGATCCACGTCTGCAGGACTCTCCTTGGCAAGTGCCATGCCTACTCTGTATCTTGAATCGAAGATCGACATCCGGTCGATAACGGAGTCAGGTCTTGCAACGTATACGTACTCGAAAACGCATACCTTGCCGTCCTTCTTTTCGACTGCTTCGTCATAAAGAATGGAGCTCATGCCGTCTCTGGAGATAGTGATGATCTCACCGGGCTTAAAGTCTCTTACGATCTCGCATCCGATAGCGTCGAGAGCGCATGACTCGGAAGAAATATAGTACTTGTCACCGAGCTTACCGAGGATAAGAGGTCTCAAACCGTAAGGGTCTCTTACGCCGATGAGCTTGTCTTCAGTCATGAAGACCATTGCATATACGCCGTGGATCTCCTTCATTGTCTCGAGGATGGCGTGCTCGCAGTCCTCTGTTCTGATCCTGTTGCGTGAGAATAATGAGAGAATGATCTCTGAATCTGTATTTGTCTGGAAGATAGCGCCCTGATCCTTAAGTTCGTCTCTGATCTTGTTGGCATTCATGATCACAGAATCAGATGTGAGCGCGATATTGCCTACGCGTGACTTGATGGAGATTGGCTGGATGGCATCTGTGCCGGTCTCTCTGGGAGAACCGCCTCTTGCATGACCGATAGCGCATGTTCCTGCGAGCGCTGATAAAGTAACCTCATCGAAAACATCGGTAACAAGACCGGAAGCCTTATGTACCAGGAAAGAACCTTCGTCGTTAACTGCGATACCGCAGGATTCCTGTCCCCTGTGCTGCAGTGAGAAAATACCGTAGTAAGTATCTCTCGTTACATCCTGCTTGCTTCCCTTGATGTCATAACATCCGAAAACTCCACTCATGTGCTTGTTTCCATCCTTTGTATAAATTGTTCTATGTTAACGGATCTTCAAGATCCGATAACGGTTAATTCATCTCAGCGATCTTCTGCTGAAGTCTGGCGTCTCTCTCCTCAACCGAAGAAGCGAGTCCTGCCTTGTAATCCTTGATCTTCTGCATGAGCTCCGGATCAGAGATAGCGAGCATCTGGCATGCGAGGATAGCGGCATTTGAACCGCCGTCGATCGCAACAGTTGCTACGGGGATACCTGTAGGCATCTGAACTGTCGCATAAAGCGCATCAACACCTGCAAGAGCTCCGCCCTTGCAAGGAACACCGATTACGGGAAGTGCCGTGTTTGCAGCAAGAACGCCGCCCAAATGAGCTGCGAGACCTGCAGCAGCGATGATCACCTTGTATCCTTCAGCTTCTGCGCCTCTTGCAAGTGCCATGGCCTTGTCCGGAGTTCTGTGAGCCGATGCTACGGTTGCCTTAAATCCGACACCGAACTTATTAAGCATCTTGAAGCATCCTTCCATTACGGGGAAATCTGAGTCGGAACCCATTACTACCAGAACTTTGTTATCAGCCATAACACGTTACCTGCCTTAAAAGATATATGGGCGTTATTCGTCGCCCTGTGCCCAGTTAAGGCGGTCCATCACCCTGAAATAATCCTCGGATTCCCATTCGTACGGCTTCGGGCAAAAGTCGTTTCCGGGTCTCGTAGAGGTCTGAGAATAGGGATAAACCGTCAGTCTATAGTCTACACACTTCGAGCCGTCCTCGTCCATAACAAAATCGCATTGAATTATGACAGAATCGGGGTCTGATAATGAGTAATTTCCACCAAAACAAAAATTCGAGAGAGAGTAGAAGATATAATGCCCGTTGTACTTCTCAATAGGCTGCAGGCGGTGCGGGTGCGTACCGACTACGATATCAACGCCGTAATCAATGAGTTCGTGGGCTACCTTCTGCTGTCTGTCGGTAGGTTCATACGTTCCTTCGGCACCGAAATGGCACGAAGCGATAATGATGACTGCCCCGTCTTCCCTGAGGCCGTCGATGATGTCATAGACCTGTGAAGCACTTGTATCGTTGCCAAGGCCTACCATACCGATGACAAACCCGTTTGCAGTCGTATATGTTGCGCCGTACTGGTCGTCGCTCCAGACGATACCGTATTCATCAAGATTAGCCCTGGTATCGTCAAGACCGTCCTGATAGAAATCCATTATGTGGTTGTTTGCGATATTTACGGCTTCAATGCCAGCCAGATTAAGCATCTCCAGATTCTCGGGCTTCATCTGGAAGATATACTGGTTACTCTTGTGGCTCGTTCTGTCTGTAACGGGGTTTTCCAGATTTACGAGGGTCATGTCGTCACTCTGGAACAACGGAGCAGCATTTTTAAAGCAGTATTCCATATCGCCGTTAACGGTTGAATCAAACTGGCGGTTAGAAGATCTGTAATCCTGAGTAAGCGTGCAGTCACCTGCAAAAGACACGGTAACGATTCTCTGTTCGGGAGTAAGCGTCGGCACAGGCGTGGGTGTCGGCGTCGGAGTGCTGGTAGCCGTAGTCTCTGTTGAGACGGTCTCGAGCATCATGGTGGTCTGCGCTGACTGCTGAACCTCGGTATTAGCCGTGGTTGCCTCAGTTACCGTCTCAAGTCCCGATTCCGTGGAAGCTGCAGTATCACAGCCTGTAACTGCAACAGACAGCGCCATAACGGCAACGACTGCCGCACGAACCCTGAAACTGCCCCATATGACGGAATGCTTCACCTTAAGACTACCTCGCAATAAAAGTAGAAATGCCGACTTAATGGTCGGCAATTCAATTATAACAATCTTTATAAAAATCCAAATAAATATTTTAGTTGCCTAAATGCAATTTTCGCCTTTAATACATACCGGACTTCGAAGGAAGGGATTTGAAGTAGGTCTTCCCAAGGGGTTGCCCACTAAACCGCGAGAATCACAGCTTTAGTGGGCATAAGACTCTCATCAGATTCCAAAACAAGCAGTTCAAATCTAATAAATGCCCACTTAAACCCGGGAAAATACAATCCAGTGGGCATCGGCTGCTTTTCTGACCTCTCTTGTTGCCCACTAAGAGCTCGAATATTCGAGATAAGTGGGCATTCGATACCGACCGGTTCGCGAAAAAGTGCAGTTAAGTCGGTAGTCTTACCCACTAAAAGTTCGAAAACTTGAGTAAAATGGGCGCGGCCCATACAATACCGACTAAAACTAAAAAACAAGGAATCAGTCGGTATACGCAGGCTTTTCGAGAACTGCTAAATACCGACCAAATCAAAAATAATAAGATTTAGTCGGTAATCCACCCCGATGAGAGCTCAAAATTCTGAGATAAGCAGGCATTTACTACCGACTAAAACGACAAAATTAGAAAACGGTCGGTATCAGTTCATCAATAAACCAGGAATGCGGTTCCAAACGGCTTTATCGCAACTTTCCTGGTGCCGCCAAGGATACCACCCAGAATGAACTGTTCTGACAGCGGCTGGATAATGCCGTCATCTGCGGACTTCCTGCAGGAATAACTGCCGTATTGTTCTCTGACATCAACATAGAGCGGCTTATCTGACCTGTTCATTACGAACACTATTGCCCTGCTGCCGGAAGCCTCGTTGCCGAATGCATCGCGGCCTTCTTTGAGGTATCTGACAAATGCCAT
>JAILHX010000053.1 GCA_024695565.1 Saccharofermentans sp.
TAAAGACTTCAAGATGAATATCGAAGCTAACCACGCTACACTTGCAGGACACACATTCCAGCACGAACTCCGTATCAGCCGCATCAACGGCATGCTCGGTTCTATCGATGCCAACCAGGGCGATGTAATGCTCGGCTGGGACACAGACTGCTTCCCGAGCAACATCTATGACACGACACTCGCAATGTATGAGATCGTCAAGAACGGCGGCCTCCCTGTAGGTATCAACTTCGATTCCAAGAACAGAAGACCCAGCAACACATACGAGGACATGTTCCACGCATTCATCCTCGGAATGGATTCATTCGCATTCGGTCTCCTGAAGGCTGCCGAGATGATAGAAGACGGCAGACTCGAGAAGAATATCGAAGAGCGTTATGCTTCATTCAATTCCGAACTCGGACAGAAAGTCAGATCCGGAAATGTCACGCTCGCTGAGCTTGCAGACAGAGCCGCTGAACTCAAGGCACCTGCTATTCCCTGTTCCGGTAAGCAGGAATATTTGGAAGGCGTACTGAATAATATTATTATTGCCAACAACTGATAAAAATCAGCACCTAACCGAGCGGGGAGATTCAACTAAACGAATCTCCCCGTTTTATTTACTGAACAAATTACGAAGCATTCCGGATGCTTTTCGGTGCCGTCGGATCGAACGGATGCCCGAGCGTGCTTACCGCAGATTCATCAATATGAGCAAACAACTTAGGTGAATAATCCCATAAACCGCTGTGGCCCGTACACACGATCTTTACGGAAGACACTTCGATTATTGCTTTAAGCCTTATCAGTGACTTCTTATTTAATGACGGATTCTGTGTAAAGAAATCAAAAAGACTGTATCCTCCCAATGCATTTACAGCCAGGCAATCACCGCTGAACAGGATTTTATCATCAATGATATAACAGACGTGTCCTGCCGTATGTCCGGGGACCTCAACTACCTGTACTTTGATATCGTCCAGATAGATGATATCGCCATCCTTTACGGTCTTATAATGATCCAGCCTTACCGGATTCATCAACGGTATTCCGGCCTTGATCATGCGGCAGAAATCACCGTCAAAATAAACTTCTTCACCCTTGCCGAGATATAGTTCTGCATTAGCAAAAAGCTTATTCTTAGCAGTTCTGTCCACGCCACCGCAATGATCAACATCAGAATGCGTAAGCAATACATGTTTTATTGAGTCAGCGTCTATACCTAACGGTCTAAGTGATTCTTTCGCGCCTTTGAAATCCAGGTGTCCGGAATCAATTGCTATTGTCTTATCACCTTTTGTATAAAACCAGACATTAACATCATCCTGTCTGAGAGCGCTTATACCCTCTTTATATCTGCCGGTTTCCGCAGGATGCAGCATTCTCTTGCCATACATCGTATAGCGCTTCAGATTATTATCGAAGAAATACATAAACTTCATGATCAGTCACTCCTTTTTTCAAGGATTCTATCTGAAGTTCAATCCTGTTTCTTCTAAAAATCTGCTTTATCTTAAAACATCAGAGGCACTGATACCTGTAAGTTTCCGGCATGTATCCGAAAAATGCGAAGGTGATGAAAAGCCTGCTTCAATAATCGCGGAAGTCATCTTCTCACCTGCGGATATCCTTTGCCATACATATTCGAATCTTCTGAGAAGCAGATAGCCTTTTAAGCTGACTCCGGTCTCATTTTTAAACAGATGCGTAAGAAAACTCTCAGAGTAATTCAAAACTCCGGCTATGTCCGTTACCCTTGAATCAAGATACATATAGTTATCTATGTTTTCGAGAAGAGATCCTATACGGGAATCAATGTTTTCGCGCCTTAAAAAGCACGATTCACCAAACTTAAGTGAAATAAATGCCCTGATACCGGCTTTATCAGGTTCAAATGATGAGACCGGTTCATCTGACGAGAACACATTATTTCCCTTAAGATAATCATACCGCAGAATATCAGCAAAATTGGATGTAGGATCAACAAAAAGAAAAAATGAGATGTCTCCCTCAGGTCTCTGATGCACCACATTCTGCTCGAGGATTATAAGTTTGCCGGGTGTCACACCGTCCATACGCAGAGACTCATTCCCGACAAAAACATGGAGCATACTGTGTTTATGCTTTTCAGTTTCCTGATATGATGGTATTACCGCTATGTATGTATCCTCAAAATAGATCCTGCTCATTTATGCTCCAAATATGAGCATGCTCACACCGGCAACGATCAAACCCGTTAACGGACAGAAAACGAAAGGCCAGAGTCCGAGATGTTCAGGAATACCGAGTTTAAGCATCCACGTCTTTGTTTCCCATGCCTTGCAGTGTTCCGTACCGGGGATCATGACCTTTTTCATGCTCACTTTCCTGAACCAGTAATCAAGGCCGATAAGATCGCCAAGATTGATGAACATCATCTCAATGTATCCGGTCCAGAACAGATTCCAGAATCCGGTAACCCCTGCCATGTGACTGCTGACGATCATATACGCGAAAATAAGCGGATATAATGGATAAAGAACACTGGCAAGAATGATAACTTCTTTCTTCTTACGCGGAGGAGCGGCCTTGCGGATCTCAGCCGGAAGCATGTTCTTGAATGATCCGGGAATGAATGTCCAAAGGAGCGCTATCAGCAGATTGAATACAAGACACAGCATAATACCGTCTAATATGGTTCTTGGCCAGTTCATTAATTTCACCTCCCATTTTCGACAGACATTATAGCACAAATGTTAGTTACAACTAACCGCATTGCAAAAGGCATCTCCGGATTATACGTGGATAATAACCCGGGAATGCCCTCACAAATGAGAACTGTATCTCTTATTCCCTGTTTTTCAGTATCTCTGCCGGTTCGATCCGCTTTATCTTGCCCATCAGCAAAGTGCTTATGAGGAAGTAAACAATTATGACTGCAGCGAAAAGGAATATCCACAGCCACCATGGATATGTAATATCATTCTCCATGGCAGTATTAGCAATAAACAGCGGATATATCCTGTCTACAAAGGTCTTGCACAACGGTATTCCTATAAGTGCGCTGACAGCAACCGCGATGAAATTGCCATCCATAAAGATCCTGCGCAGCTCACCTGACCTGTATCCGAATATCTTGACGAGCGCGATGCTTACAGACGCTCTCCTGATCATGACGTTTATCATGAGATACATTACGGTCACAAAAATCAATAACGATATAGCAATCATTATGATCACCAGTGACATCATCTGGTCTACGAAGATACCGGCTGTATTTATGATCTCATCCCTTGTGGTAATACTCATTACTCGCCCGTCTTCGATATCGAGTTTATTGTGCGAGAACAAGACGTTGTACTCATCATCTTCAGCTCCGAACAGTTCTCTTGCAGCATCGATATTCATAAACACTGTAAGACCAATCGAATAATCCACAACATCTTCTATCTCGAATGCATAGTTTCTGTCCTCAGAACTGTCCGTGAGGATAAGAAGGTCCCCTTTGCCCAGTGAATACTTTGTCGCAACACCGTTGCCTATTACAACTTTATTCTCACTCTTTGACGGTCTCGCATCAAAGAAAATGCTGTTATCAACTATGCCATACAGGGTTACATCAAGAGTGTAATCAAGATATGTATGCTTAAGACTTTTCGCATAGCATTCCTCTGCACCTTCCGGGACCTCTTCCGGGGGATACTTAATGACATATGTATATTCACACGATGCATCCCTGATATTATGTTGTTTAACATTGTTACAGAGCACATAACAGCTAACACCCATAAGCAGCAAGACCAATGATATGACCATGCCGACTATAACTGCTGCGATACTTCTTCTTTCGCGTCTTATCTGCCTCGATTTGAAGTCGTCCAAAAAGTTCTTTTTTTCTCTTGATGCTTTTTCATTTCCTTTTATGCGCTGCCTGTCCTCATTTCTCATTAGCGCGAGCGCAGTCGATGACAGTTTGCCGTTTATTACCAGGATATTCACTACAGCTGCAATCAACGGAGGAACTGCGCAACAATAGATTATGAGATAGAGAGGTCTAATATTCTCGAATACAGGAACAGAATAATACTCATAGATATCCTGCATCTGAAAATCAACTCCAACGCTCGAAAAGCCAAGCATCATACCTATAAGCCCTGCTGCAAAAGTAAGGAACACAGGAAGGATTATATAGTGGAACGCAATCTCACCTTTTCGAATGCCAAGCGCAAACAAAGTGCCAATAACACTGCTTTCTTCCCTTATCTGATTGCCTGTGAAAACCGAGATAACATATGCTATAAGTGCAAGGATAACCGCCCCGGCAAATAAGCCAATCGACTTCTTGATAGCAACGTCACTTGCCGCATCACTTGCAATCCTGGGGTTATCCTTATTCTCCGTAAATTCCTCAAGGAGACTTATATCTACTTTGAATGCCTCATCAAGGAATTCCTCTGTGCTGTCCCTGAATTCATTATATCCGTCAGACAATTCTGCTGCTCCATCGCAGAGGTCAACTGTTCCATCCAGCAATTCCTCAGAACCGTCATAGAGTTCATCCACTCCGTCGGAAAGCTCAGCTACACCATCAGAGAGTTCTCCTGCTCCGTCACAAAGCTCATAAGCTCCATACCTGAGATCTGAACTGTTACCGCTTATATCGTCAAGGCCGTCTGCCAGATTACCAATCCCGTCTGCCAGAGGTGGAACCATATCTGCAATAACAGCGGATCCTTCTGCCAGATCCTGAGCTCCGCTTGCTGCAGAATCCACAGCCGAGGTATAGTTATATGCTCCGTAATAAAGATCATAGGCACCGTCATAAAGATCATCAGCACCCTCTTCAAGTTCCGGCATATTATCCCTGATCTCAGTTATTCCGTCATGCAAATCTGAAGCCCCTTCATTAAGATCCTGCGCTCCTTCTGCCAATTCATCGATACCGTCACCCAGTTCATCAAGACCATCTTCGAAATCGTATTTATCCTGTAGTTTTTTATCAATCAGTTCCTTAAGGTATACGTTATCTGATGACTCGTAGTCATAATCGAATGTCTTCAGTTTATCCTTGAGTTCTGATGCAGA